>CAZHSA010000004.1:0-34464 GCA_964535135.1 uncultured Kordia sp. | reverse complement strand
GACAGAAATATAAATGCCTCTCGAACCATCATTCGATCGCATATTGATAAAGCAATTACTGAAAAGTTCATTCAATGGAATGACGGCTTGGATTATACAGAATTTATTCGCGCTCTGTGGCGTTTGTTTGTCAATCACGATGGTTTTAAAGAAGGAACACAAGATATATTAGGAAAGTTAACCGAAGAAGATGCTATGCAATTACTTTCAGACGAAATTGATGTTACGAAATTGAGAGCTTCTTAAAACAAATCGTATCTCCTGTGCGCTTTTGTGCTAATGTAACTATGCTTTTTTGATCTAATTGTAAAATCCGAGGATAACCGCCTGTCGTTTGGCAATCTTTCATCAGAATGATGAGTTTTCCCGAAGGCGTCAACTGAATGGTTCCCGGCAATACGGCAGACGTAATGATACTTGGGCAATTGTTTTGTAGTGTTTCTTCCAACTGATAAGCCATTCTGTTATTCAATCCTACTGAAAATACCGTGCTAAATAATTTTTCTTGTTGTTTTTTTGATAGAAGATCAAACTCTGGTCCTTCAAATACGTTGATGTCATTGCTATTGAATAGTATTGGCTGAAATCCAACCTTTGTATGTGGAATATTATCGTTTGAAAATGAGTTGTATGGAATAAAATCTCCTTTGGCAACTCTTGATTTTTGGGTGATTCCCTCATAAAAACTTCTACTTTTTAAGACAATTGGCGTTTGAAAACCTTCTTTCACGGCGAGATACGTTCGAACCCCGAATTTTCGTGCACCAAATTCAAGTTGATCACCTTTGGAGACATTGACGGCTACATTCGCTCTTAAATCGACTCCATTTAGCTTTGGAGACAAATTAGCGCCACAAATTGCAATTTGCGAGTTTTCATGAAATTTCACACGTGCACCTTGCAAAGTCATTTCCAACACAGCCGCATTTTCATCATTTCCTAAGATCTTATTTGCCAATTTTGCATGAAAATCATCCATGACACCCGAAACAGGAACACCAAAATTTCGATACTGAAATCTGCCCAAATCTTGAATAGACGTATACAATCCGCTATGTAAAATTTCTAACATAGTTCGGTCGATCTGATTGTGTAATTTCCACTAGAAACTGCTTCTAAAATTTCATCATATTCAACACGTGTAATTGGAATAAATTTGATAAAATCTCCTGCGGAAGCGAAACATGGATTTTCATTTGAAACATCAAAAAAGTGTATTGGAGAATTTCCAATGATTTGCCATCCGCCAGGACTCGATTTTGGATAGATTCCTGTCTGTATTCCACCAATTCCAACAGCGCCTTTTTTGACGTCCATTCGCGGTGTAGATTTTCGATCCATATGAAGTCGTTTGTCCAATCCGCCTAAGTATAAAAAACCAGGCAAAAACCCAATCGAAAATACCTCATATTTTGTAGCTGTATGAAGCGTGATAATTTCTGCAACGGACAGTTTGTTTTTTTGAGCGATTTCCTCTAAATCAATTCCAAAAAAATGATCATAACATACTGGAACTTCCCAACAGTAACGTTTTTGAGTAGGCAGTTTGCTTGAAGAAAGGGAAAACAACCGTTCCAACAAATGTTGGAGTGTTTCAAAATTTAACTTATTATAATCATAAATAATTAATAATGAATTATTTGATTGAATTACATCAAGTATCACTTTAAATCTAAAATTAAGTACTTTTTCTTTGTATTCCAACACCTTCTGAAGCACTTCTGAAGTCATTTTTGCTTCCCATGTGAGTAATATTCCTGTATTTCCATACATTTTATAAGTAGGAAATTTAGATTTTGACAACTCATTTTCACTGTTGAAATGTGTATGTAATTGTTGTACAATTTCAATCGCAGAAATTGTATCTGAATGTACACAAAACGTATCTGATTTTAGTGTGATTTTTTCACCCGAAATAGTTTGTATTTTTTGTTCGTTTTTGAGTCTAGAAACATGTGGAATGATCTCCCCTATTTCGGTTAAAATAGCATTGTCTTTTTGACGTGAAACTAAGGTTAAATCATCGTTGTAATTTCGATCGGCAAACGCTTCATATATCACCTTGAAATTTTGTTGTAACGCAAGCGTTTCAATCACAGAATTGTATGGAACATACAACTTATATTTTTCTTTATATGTTGAAATTGCATTGAGAAAAAATTGTGCCTTTTCTGAACTTTTTGCCACATCATTATACAATGCTCCATGTGGTTTGATGTGTGTAATTTTCGCATCATGCAAAGTGACGATTTCTTCCAGATTTGAAATTTGTTCTTGAATCGTTTTGATCAATTCGGCGGAAGCCAACTCCATAGAAACACGTCCAAAATTTTCCCGATCAGGATATGAAGGATGCGCACCAATTTCAACTTGATATTTTTTAGCTAGCGAAACAACTTCATGCATCGTTTCCACATCGCCTGCATGTCCACCACACGCAATATTGCACGCGCTGATGTACGGCATGAGAATTTCTTCATTGCCTATACCTTCTCCAACATCACAATTGATATGTAGCATTTTTAGATTACTTAGATTGTTAGATCGCTTCGTTTTTTGGTTCTAAACTTTTACGTTAAAATACACTATAAATTCCTTTTACACCTAAAATTATAGTGATCAGGATGATGGCAATGGCCACTATGTTTTGGAATAACGTGTTTTTATACTTTCCTAAAACATTGGCTTTGTTGACGATCCATACTAAAAAGATAGCGACGATCGGCAATAGCAAACCATTCGCTATTTGTGCAAAGGTGATCACTTCTAAAGGCTTGAATTTCAGTGAAGAAAAAACTACACCAAGCACTAAAATGATTGCCCAAACAATTCTAAAACGAATGTCTTTTAAAGAAGCATTCCATCCAAAACAACTTTTGGCAACATATGCAGCGGCTAGTGGCGCCGTGATTGCAGAGGTAATTCCTGCAGCGAATAAACCGATTCCAAGCAAGTATTTGGCGTTTTCTCCGTATAATGGTTCTAATCCTTTTGCCAAATCGAAGGCATTATCAATACTTCCACCAGTGGTGGCTGTCGCTGCAATAATGATCGTCATTGAGACAATTCCGCCCAAAACCACAGAGATGATCGTATCTTTTTTAGCTGCTGATAAACCTTCTTTCGTTTTCCATTTTTCTTTGACTAAAGACGCGTGTAGGAACAAATTGTACGGCACTACCGTTGTTCCGATTAAGCCAATGATGATCAGCATGCTGTTTTCTGGAAAAGTAGGTGTAAATGTTCCTTTTAGAATCGCGATGATATCTGGTTTTGTTAATATTGCCGTGATTAGAAACGAGATACTCATCACTAATACTAAGGTGACTAAACTGCGTTCTAACACTTTATAGTTTCCAATAAATAGTAGAATAAACGCAATGACTCCAATAAGAATCGGATATAAAAAAGCGTTTTCTTCTCCAAAAACTTGCATTCCTAACGTAGCGCCAGTAATGTTTCCCGCTTCATACGCTGCGTTTCCAATGACAATCGCACCTAAGATTAAAAAGATAGCGACATTGCGCAACAACGGACTTGAAATTTGTCCTTTGATGACTTCTGCCAAGCCTTTTTGCGTAATGATTCCCGTGCGTGCCGCCATTTCTTGCAAGACAATCGTCGCTATGATTGATAGTAACATTGCCCACAACAAACTGTACCCAAATTGTACACCTGCTTTGGTACACATCGTTACGGTTCCTGGGCCGATGAACGCCGCCGCAACGAGCGTTCCTGGTCCTATATTTTTAATCCATTTGAACATTGGCAGCAGTGTTTAATGCGTAAATTGCAAAAGATCCTAACCAATGTGTGCCTTCGTAATTGTCGTCTACGATGCTTGGCAAGGAATAATTGATGTGCTGATTGGCTGTGTTTTTTAAATGTGCATATTCAAGGAATTCATTAGCGATTCCGTACAAACACCAAGCTCTACTGAAGTTGACACCATCTAAATGCACGAGTTTTCCATCCGTACGATCAGACACTTTTCCTTGTGCTAATTCAAAGTTTTCATCTCCTAGTTGCGGTAAGAATTTCGACAACCACGTTTTAAATTCTTCTTTCGGCAACACTCTTCGCATGATATCAGCTTCTTCCAAACATGGCGATAAAAAGTCGAATCCGCTTGGTTCCCAAGAAATTGGACAGTTTTCATCAGACAGATAAAAATCTTTCGCACGTTGTTCTATGAGGCTTTTTAATGCTGTATTTTCAACCGTTTTGGCATAATCGTACGCAAATGTGAGTCCGAAAGCTGTATTTGTGTGCTCTCCAACTCTGATTGGATAGTTGAGTTTGGGTAAAAAGTCCAAATATCCTTGCACAATAATGTCAGTTAGTGGCTGTAAATTCATTTCTAATTCGCGTGCTAGCGGATCGTTCCACGTATGTAATTCTTCTGCGAGTTTCAACAACCAGGCCCAGCCATACGTGCGTTCAAACGATTTGTTGTATTTTCCTTTAAAGTATAGAATTTCGATTTCTATGTTTTCTTTAGAGATGTTTTCGGCCAATTTTTCTCTGATTTCTTCGCTGTTTTCCAAATTTGGAAATTGTTTGAGCAAACTCACCAACGACCAATGTCCGTGTACGGAAGAATGCCAATCAAAACAACCATAAAATGCGGGATGCAATACTTTGGGCGACTGTAAATCTTCTTCGCTTCCAATAGTTTGATTGAGCTTATTAGGATATTCTTCTTGCATGCAATGTAGTGGCAAAGATGCGAGTCGGTTGGCTTCCGCAAGTGTTAACATTGTAATTTTGGTAGAAACTACTTCTTTTGTAGTTGTTGTGTTTTTGTTGGTCGTTTTGGATGATTTTTCTGTTTCTTCTTTGGATTGACATTGAATACACAGACAAATCAACAAGAGATATCCTATTTTTTTCAATTATAGTTTGGGTTTTGGTTGAACGTTCAATATAGGAATTTCTTGTTAGATTTTTTAGATGCTCTTAGACTTGCTTAGCCTTTTAGAAATAAAAAAAGTGAGCTTGTGCTCACTTTTACGATATAAACTAAATAATTCTTTTTCTTTTTATATCCATCGACAATCGGATGCATAAAAGGAGATAGAACAGCTTTTCATTACGCTACATGCGTTAGGGCTGCTACACTTTACAGGTGCAGGAACTGGAACGGCAGTTCCACCTTTAACTTCTCCTAAGTTTGATACTTCATTTTTGTTTAGCGTTAATTTTTTTAGATTCTTTTTTTTCATGATTTAAGAAATTTTAATGATTAAGTTTTTAGTCGATTTTAAGCAACTGATTGTAGGTTGTTTTACTTTAAAACCGATTTTAAAATTAACTGATAATCAACTCATTTAAAACAAATTGTGATGAATGGATAGGTTTTGTGACGAATGAACAATTGCGTATTTTATTTTCTTTTTAAGTAAGAAAGAATTGTCTTTACATAGCTTTTGCTGACAGGTATTTGCGTAGCTGCTGTTTCTAAATTGAGTAAGATTCGTTGCGAATTTCCTTTGTGCGATGTTACTTTTTGAATGTTGACATAGTATTGTCGGTGACATTTTACAAGCGAAGGATATGACTGTAAACGTTCGGCAATGAAACGCAATGAAGCGCGCAATAGCTGTGCTTTTTTGGCTTCTGTTGTGTAAATTTCAACGTAATTTCCTGATGCTTTTATATATTCAATTTGTGATGGAATGACTTCAATACATTGATTAACAACTGGTGATTTTAATATTATTTTTGCATTGGGAAGTGCTCTTGATGGTGTCAAATCCTTTTGAATGATAGATGTCGTTTTAGAAGTCTGTTGTGCTGTATATAACCGATCTAACAGTATTGTTATGATGAATAAAGGAATGGCAATGAAAATAGATCTCGGAATGGTGACAAATAGATAGTAATTTGTATCTACGTCTCCAACATCCATCATACATCGGTGGTAAACAGTTCCAATAAAACCTGCAATACTTAAAATTGCGACAAGTAACAACCAATGATGATAGGTTTTCCAGGCGCGTTTTCCTTTGGAAAATTTTAGTTTTCTAAATAATACCCAATACAAAGCATAAATGACAAATGTGGTATTAATTCCGTACCCTAGTTGTATGATTTTGATAGGAATTTCAAATTTTGGTACTGCCAAATGATTGTCGTACGGATCAAAAATGTAGACGAAAATAGTGAGGACGATCCCAATAATCAACGAAAGTTTTAAGTAGTACTTTTGATTGTCTATTAATTGGTGTCTTTGCTGAAAGTAGTAGCTTAATTTGTTTAGATTTAGTGTCACGGTATTCTGAATAAGAAATCAATTTTTAAATTACAAAATTGTTTTTTTTCTTGATTACGGTTTTACCCTATTTTGTGACAAAATTGAAGTTTTTGTGTTCAGTATGTTTGAAAAGCTCTTTTAATACATCTATCAGCCCAAGCTTTTTGTATATTTTTTATTGTAGTTAGTAGTTGATTATTGGATATGAAAAAGGTTTTATAACATGATTACTAACACTGTCTGTAACGTACTGTTAGTAATGATGTTGATTGTATGGTTGTTAGTGCTTGTTGGCAGCCGCTGCTAATGCTTCTACAGTGTTGATTTCATCATGATTTATTAAAGCAACTGGTTGGTCTGTAATTTTTACCCATTTACCGTCTTCAAGATATGAATAGTTTGCTGTTCCTTTTGACCAGTCATCGTTTAGTAAAATTCGCGCATTAAAATTCTTTAGGTTTCCATTTTCTCCTTTGATGCTGAATCCGTCTAAAACAATCATGATATGGCAATTATCCATTGTACATAAATAATTGTATTCGCCAGTTACTATTGATTTTACAAGTGTTATAGGATTAGTTGCCTGAAAACTACTGATACGCCTTCTACGTTTTGTGTCATTGGAGAAACGCCTAAGTTTAGCCTACATGTAATTCCGCCTGGCGTATTTTCTCCTATTCTTAGGTTTAATAAAAATACATTTGGTATTTGATTTGACATAATGGTTAATTTTTAATTGGTTCTCCTACTCTATTATAGCTTTTCGGATTCCGCTATGGAATTGCACTTATTCTATACGGAAACTCGCAAATATTCATTGATGAGCTCTCTTTTGATGAAGTTTCAGAAGTAGTAATAAAGCAATTAGAAGTTGGAGTTCAAGCCTCTACTACAACAATGTCTAATGTCGATGAATTTATTTTAGAAATGCCCAAGAGAATAAAAGAAAATGAAACTGCTGTTGTAAAGTTAAAGTATGCTAATTATTCAAATACTATATATACCACAGGAAATGGCATGCAGACGGAAACTCATAAAGAAACAACACCACATACAGAACTTTTAGAAGATGGTGCTATATCTTTTTATTCCTCAGGATTTGAAATTCAACCAAATTCAACAATAGAAAAGAAAAAGGGTGAAGCACTTCCTATTTTATTTGCATGGACTATTTCGCCTAAAAAAGAAGGAAAACACAGCGTCATTTTAGACATCTCAAAGTTTTCATTCAAAAAGCACGATACTAAGGAACTACTTTCTCCCTTTGTTAGCAACTCAATGGAAATTAATGGTGAAGAAGTTGAAGAAAATGATGCTGGAGTCATGGAATTTTTAATTGAAGTAGTTAACATTTGAAATATAACTAGAATGCAATTTGAATTGATTAATTATTTCATCGCTTTTTTAGGATTTATTTTGATGTATCCTGTACTACATGAATTCTTAAAAACTAAGTTTTTTGGAAAACAAACTGAAAAGTAATCGTTATTCATTTTTTTGATGTGAATCTATAAAGAATACCTACCTATCATAACATACGCCAACAATAGCGCCTAAAGAAACATGTATTGTTTTAGAAATGGGACACTCCGTAGGTAATCAAAAACTATTGTTTACACACTTAAAATCTCATTAAGACATTTTTATTTCGTAAAACTTTCTATTTTTGAAATGTACTTTTACTAAGTTTATCTTATCACATAAAAATTGTTATGTCCATTAAATTTAAAATCTCTTTTTTTACACTATTACTTTTAAGCTTCTGCTCCTATGGTCAACTTACCATTGACTGGGTAAAGTCAACAGGGAACACTGATTCTGACTTAGGTTTTGATATTGTCGTAGATTCAAACGACAATGTTTTTATGGCTGGACAGTTTAGAGGTACTGTTAATTTTGATGCAAATTCCAACGATACTACTTTTACAGCAGGTCAATTTGGCGATGTTTTTTTGCAAAAGTTTGATGAAAATGGGAATTTTTTATGGGTTAAAGTCTTCCAAAGTGATGAAACTAATGAAAAACCAATGATTGTTTTAGACGACAATGATGATGTTTATCTTACAAGTACTTTTAATGGTACTATTGATTTAGATCCGGGAATGAATCAAGATATTCATACAAGCCCTGGTGGTTTCGATAATACCTACATTGTTAAATTAAATAATAATGGCGATTATTTATGGGGAAATGCTTTTGAAAATATTTCTTCCAATCAATTTATTAAACCACATGAAATAGCAATCGACAAAACCGGAAACGTTTTGCTTGCAGGAGAATTTCAGTCTACCGTAGATTTTGACTACAGCAGTAATAGTAATTTAAACACAACTGTATCAGGACCAGATGGTTTCTTATTAAAAATAGACAGTACAGGTAATTTTATTTGGGTAAAACAATTTTCAGGTGGCGTCGCATCATTTTATATTAGCTGTATAGCATTTGATTCTCAAAATAGCATTATTCTAGGAGGCGCATTTAAAGGCAGCGCAGTAACAGATTTTGATCCAGGACCTGGAGTTTTTACTATGAGTACTCCAAATATCAATGATCTTGACCTATTTATTCTAAAATTATCGTTTGATGGAAATTTTATTTGGGCAAAAAAAGCTGAAGGATATAGTAACGCAACTAATACTACCACTACCAATGACAATGTAAGTTCGATAGTAGTTGATCGTAGTGATAACCTCATTTTTACAGGAGTTTTTGAAAAGGAAGTAAATTTTGATCCAAATTCTACATCTTTTATTTTGGACTCTGGAAATGATTATTGTGCAACGTGTTCTTATGAAACAGGATTTTTGGCAACAATGGATCCTAATGGAGATATGATATGGGCAAAAATGATGGAAGGAGATAACAATTCTTCATTGAACATCTTTAATGGATCTAGCACTGCAAGCGTATTGGATTTTAATGAAAATCAACAGCTCTATTTTGGCTATGCATTTTTTGGAGATTTACTATATGAAATAGATGGTACACAGCAAACGTATAGCGGAGCTAGTCACTGGGATATTATGTTTTTCCAAATAAATCCAACTAATGGCGATTACATTTCATCACACGTAATAAGCAATAATTTCAGTGTTTTGTTGGGAGGAATGGTTTTTAAAGGCAATGATTTGTACGCCACAGGAACTTACTTGGATGAACTATATTTTGATTCAAATACCTCCATAACTGCTATAGACAATCCTAATTCATTATTTCTTGAAGCGTTTACAGTAAAGTATAACAATGCTACATCTTTATCCAATGTTGAGTTCGAAGAAAATACGACGATATTATATCCGAATCCAACAAAAAACATTCTAAATATTCAAAGCAAATTACCCTTAGAACATTTCACCATGTATGATATAAATGGACGAATCCTAATGTCTCAACCATTAACAAATTCTCAAACCGAATATCAAGTAGACACCAGTAATTTATCTCAAGGTATCTATTTTGTGAAAATTCAAACAGACTTAGGAATTCAAACAGAAAAAATCATTAAGGAATAAAAAACTAGTACATAACAATTTTGATGATCAGTTTTTATTTTTTCTTATTGAAGAATTATTTTGGTTCAATAATTACCCCAACCAACCTTCTCTATCCAAACTTCTATATTGAATGGCTTCCGCAATATGATCAGGTAAGATATTTGATTGTTGCCCTAAATCGGCAATGGTTCTCGCTACTTTGAGGATTCTGTCATACGCTCTTGCAGATAAGTTTAAACGTTCCATGGCGTTTTTGAGAAGATGCAATGCTTCTGCGTCCAATTTGCAATAGTTGCGAATCTGCTTCGTGTTCATTTGTGCATTGTAATGCAGCATTTCTGAGCGTTTGAACCGTTCTGTTTGCAATTCTCTCGCTTTAATGACACGTTCACGAATTTCTGCGCTGGTTTCACCTTTGCGTTCTTCGGAGAGTTTCTCAAACGGAACTGGTGTGACTTCTATATGAATGTCGATACGATCTAGCAATGGTCCTGAAATTTTTCCCATGTAGCGATGCATTTCCATAGGAGAAGCGCCCATTGGCGAGTTTGGATCGTTGAAAAATCCGCTTGGACTCGGATTCATACTTGCCACCAACATAAAACTACTTGGGTACGTAATTGTGAAACGTGCCCGGGAAATGGTCACTTCTCTATCTTCTAATGGTTGTCGCATAACTTCTAAGACACTGCGTTTAAATTCAGGCAATTCATCCAGAAACAACACACCATTATGTGCCAACGAGATTTCTCCGGGTTGCGGGTAGCTTCCGCCACCAACTAAAGCGACATCTGAAATGGTGTGATGTGGATTCCGAAACGGTCGCTCCGAAATCAAGCCGCTTTTATCTTTGATGTTTCCTACTACCGAATGAATTTTAGTGGTTTCTAGCGCTTCATGTATCGTAAGTGGCGGCAATATTGAAGGCAGACGCTTCGCAAGCATCGTTTTCCCTGATCCTGGCGGTCCAATAAGAATGATGTTATGTCCGCCAGCCGCAGCAATTTCCATACAACGTTTGATACTTTCTTGCCCTTTTACATCCGAGAAATCAAATTCGGGAAATGCTAGATTTTTCAAGAATTCTTCGCGCGTGTCAATGATGGTTTGTTCCAAAGGTTCATCCGCATCAAAAAAATTAATGACTTGCCTAATATTCTCTACACCATACACTTCTAAGTTATTGACCACTGCGGCTTCTTTGGCATTTTGTGCTGGCAGAATAAATCCTTTGAAACCTTCTTCTCGTGCTTTGATGGCAATGGGTAATACGCCATTTATAGGTTGCAGACTTCCGTCTAGAGACAATTCGCCCATGATGAGATATTTTTCCAAATTTTCAGACTGAATTTGATTGGAAGCTGCCAAAATTCCTAGCGCTAAGGTTAAATCGTACGCGCTACCTTCTTTCCGCAAATCGGCAGGTGCCATGTTGATCGTAATTTTCTTCCCCGGAATTTTATATCCGTTATTTTGCAAGGCAGAAGCGATGCGGTAATTGCTTTCACGGATGGCATTATCTGGCAAACCAACCAAGTGATATCCAATTCCTTTTGCGATATTTACTTCTACCGTAATTGTGGTTGCTTCAATACCAAACACGGCACTTCCATAGACTTTTTTGAGCATTTTTGAATCTGTTTTTATGAAATTATGTATTTATCTCATAAAAGCCATAGGTAAGTTTGTAAGCGTTGATTTTTTTAAATAAGCGTACTTTTTAAAAGAGAAAAACCTCAACTTTGGTGAAAATTGAGGCTTTTTGTTTGGTGTGAATTTTATTTTATTCCTTAATGATTTTTTGTGTTTGAATGCCAAATTCTGTCTGGATTTTCATGAAGTAAATTCCTTGTGGCAATTTGCCTATATTAAATTCATGTTCCGTTTGTGAACGGGAAAGTTTGTTTGACTCTACTACTTTTCCATTGATGTCAAAAATAGAAATATTTTTGATAGGAAATTTACTCTGAACCGTTACAACATCTTTTGCTGGATTTGGATATATTGAAATCGTGTTTTCTTTAAATTCTTCCACGGATAAAGGAGCGAATATTTCTGTACTTACCGTATTTGTGATGATTGGCAAGTTGTAATCAAAATAGATTTTAGCTTCTCCTGTAATGATGTCACCAATTATAACATCACTTTTTGGCTTTATTTTAAAAGCTATAAAACCATTAGAATTGGGTTCATCAGTAGTACTATCAGGTAAATTTATGTTTTCAAAAATGAATTCTACAAAATTTCCATTTGTGATTCGTACGTTGTATGGATGACTTGCAGAAATTGGCTGAATCGTATTCCAATCTAATTTATCATCTAATTCATCTGTAATGACAACATTTATGGCACTTGCTGTACCTGTATTTTGAAATCTGATTACATAATCTAAATATTCATCTACTTCATCTAAGGTAATTTCATTTCCTTGCAATACTTGTTTGTCGTTTGGATCAAAAGAGTTAACGACGATTTGTTGTAAATCATACGTATTGTTACTTACATCAATATCGTTTGCTGTTGGTGATATCGTTGCTGTAAAATTTAAAATATCATCTCCATTGACTATTGGTGGCGGATTCGTATTCATTGTTATGTTAATGAAACGCGATTCAAAAGGCAATAAATTAGCATAATTAAATGTAATTGTATTTGTAGTACTTGAACTTTGCGATGGATTGGCAGCTACAAAACTTTGCATTGTATCATCAAACAGTAGTGAAAGCGTACCACTTATTGGTAAAATACTCATATTTTGATAGACCAAACGATAACGAGCATCAAAACCAGGCCTGGCATCTCCAATAGGCAACAGAATGACACTAATGTCATTTATATTTGTTTGATTAGATGTTATACAAAAATCCGCAGTTTCTGTATTGTTAAAGCCTACAAAAGTATCCGTGATCATTGTTGGATTTGAAGAAAAGTAAGAAGGCAAATTAAGTAATGAAGTATCATAGGTGTTTTCTGCCACATCTATTGCATACTCACCATTTTCATTCGTAAAAGTAGAAAAAGTGTTCGTTCCATCTGTGGTTTGCACCATAAGGTTTTGTAAGGAAATATCATTTACATCGCAACCATCATTTTCATCATCTAGTTGTATATTTCCTGAAATTATATTGTAATTTATGGTCGTTGCATTACAATCTTCCACAAAAATGGTTTGTGGCTCTATCAAATCACTAAAATTAGCAGTTGCATAGCCAATATCATCTACACAAATAGTTTCTAAATTAGGACAACCTTCTGCATTTAGCGTATCAATATTGGTGTTATTTCCATTTTTTAAATTTATAGACTCTAAAAAATAATTTTCAGTTACTATAACCTTATATAAATTTATATTATTACTTAAATCTAGTGTAGTCAAGAGATTTCTTGAACAATTTAGTGAATCAAAAAAGTTAAACTCTCCTAAAAAAATATTTTGAGTCACATCTAACGTCGTCAATTGATTGTCATTGCATCGTAAATCTCTCAATAATGGATTCTGCGTAACATCTAAATTAGTTAATTGATTATTAGAACAAATAAAATATAATAATGCCGGATTCTGAGTAACATCTAAAGTTGTCAATTGATTCTCCCAACAATATAAAAATTGTAATTCATCATTTTGGCTGACGTCTATACTTGTGATTTGATTGTTTGAGCACGTTAAAGCTTGTAACAATCCATTTTGACTAAAGTTTAAACTTGTGAGTTGATTGTACGAACATTCTACATTTTGTAACAATGCATTTTGACTGAAATCTAAATTTGAGAGTTGGTTATTGGAACAAGATAAAATCTCTAACATCGGATTTTGACTTACATCCAAATTTGTGAATTGATTCCCCGAACATCGTAACGTGTTTAATGCGGTGTTTTGACTAACATCTAAATTTGTGAGTTGATTAGATGAACATGATAGTACATTTAACATTGCATTTTGACTAACGTCTAAAGTAGTTAGTTGATTTAGCCCACAATCTAATCTAAACAATAATGCATTTTGGCTAACATCAATGTTTGATAGATTGTTTTCGCTTAAAATCACAGTTGTTAAATTCACATTATTCGTTAAATCAATTGTTGCAATATTATTTTCCCGAATATTTAAAACCTCTAGATTAACATTTTGACTGATATCTATTTGTGTTAGATTGTTTACATTAGCTCTTAATTGTGTAATATTTGTAAAGGCTTGAATTCCTATTAAATCATTTATATTTTCACCAGTAACACTCAGCGTTCCTGTAAATTGATTCGCCTCAGAAACTTGTATTTCATTGTCACCATTGGTATCTATGACAGGATTATAATTTAATAAAGCAGTTTTAAAGTTGGTATCTGGTATGTTTACAATTTGACTAAAACATATTTGGGAAAGTGATAATAATAAAAGGGAAAGTATGGTGTTTTTCATAATAATTTTAAAAAATGCAAAATAGTAATAATTTTTAAAATTAATAAAAATGTTACAGCGCTTTCTTTTGTTTTTATCGTAAAGTTTTATTTGGAAATTATACTAATTTGATTTTGAAATGCGACTTTAAAAATGAAGTTGCTTTGGTATGATAGGATGCAACGACTCTTTTGCATAGCCTTAGCTACGGAAAATATTCGCTCGGAACTAAAATGCCAACTAAACGAGTTTATATGTTGTATTTTAAGGTTAAATGGTATTACATTCAAATTAAGATTTTTCGTTTACACCTCCACTTCTACACAAACCCACACCAAAACGCATAGGTAACCAACTCGGAAATGGAGTGAATGTTGAGTTTGTAGTATGATATTATTCTGAAAGGAATTGTCCAGAAAGCGAATCGTATTTTACCGAAATATCTTTGATTCCACTTCCAAAGAATAATGTCGTTATTGGAGAAGTTATCTTTGTGATAACCGAATTACTTTTTACCTGCGATTGTAGCCAAATGTAAATTGTAGTAGGTGGTCTCATGATGGCTGTACTTCCAAACAAAACTGGCACGGCAGCAACAGCATTTCCTTTGATATCAGTTCCGTTTATATTGGCATCTTGAAACAAACCTAAAGCTAGCATGCGCTTTTTGGGATCATTTGTTCCAGAAACAATTCCGCCAGTATACTTATTGGCAAGCGCAAATGAATAGAGTTCTCCTCCACTTACGGGTCCTGAAATGGTAGCATTGTCTTCCAATACATATAATTTGTTTTTGGAAACGCCAATTGGAACGTTTGCCAACTGACGTAATTGTGCACCGTTTTTGATCTCACTTACAGAAGCGTACATTCCATATTCGTCTTTCCACGAAAATGTATTGGTCTGAAATGGTTTGAATACTTGCCAAATTACGTTTGGAAGACCTCCGTTAAGGGAAGGTTTTGCGATGACAACCTTGGTTCCTGAAGCCTTAATTCTTTTTAAGTCTTGATCTGAAAATGCAATTTGTAATTTGAAACTAGCCATTTTATTTTATTTGATATTAAACCATTCTCCCTTCTTTAATGAATTCTCTTTGAATGGAATCAATTAGGATTTCATTGGTGAGTTGTGTGCCGCCATCTGCTAAGACTTGCAAACAGGCATATTGTACAATGTTTACAATGTTGGCACCTGTTACTTCATATTCTTTTGAGATTTCTTGGAGATTAATTTCATCACTCATAAATGCTTCAGGAATGTACTTTTGCCATAGTAGCAAGCGTTCTGGAATCCCTGGTTCTTCAAAGTCGATGATGGATTGAAATCTTCGCGTAAATGCCTTATCAATGTTGCTGCGATAGTTAGAAGCGAGTATGACCAATCCGGAATGCGATTCGATACGTTGTAGTAAGTATGATACTTCTTGGTTGGCATATTTGTCATGCGCATCGCGAACGCCTGTACGTTTTCCAAAAATAGCATCGGCTTCGTCAAAGAAAAGAATCCAATCTTTGTTTTTGGCTTTGTTGAAGAGATTGGATAGATTTTTTTCCGTTTCTCCAATGTATTTTGAAATCACCAGCGATAAGTCAATACGATAGACGTCTTTTCCGGTATGTTTTCCCATCAAACTTGCCGTAAGCGTTTTTCCAACACCTGGCGCGCCAAAAAACATCACTTTGTAACCTGGTTTGATTTTATCAATCATGTTAAAATCGTTCAACAATGTATTATTGTGTTCCATCCAAACCAATACATTGTTTACCTCATCGAGCGTTTTTTGATTTAGTACTAAATCATCCCATTCTAGTTGCGTTTCTAACAATTCTGCTGGAAAGTCTTGACTCAGTTTTGGTTTTGAAACCGAACCGTAAACAAATAGTTCTACGTATTCAAAATCTAATAATAAAGTTCCGCTAATTTTCGGTTCTCCTTCAGGCACACTTCCCAATTGCAAAATTGATTTTTTGGCAAAGGCATGTTCTTCATTAAATATAGAAATGATAAAATTTCGCGCTCTATAGTTATCTCCAACCACAATAAATATCGCTGTTTCGCCCGTTGGTAAGATACCGCGATATTGTTTCCCTTTTACGCCACCAAATTCTGGAAAGTCGCTTCCGTCAGGAAAATATTCTGAAAGAATACTGGTCAAAAAACCTGGTGCTATATACGGCAACATAGAAAGCAACAGAATGAGGATTTCATAGATTTGAAAGTTGTTTTCAGTAACAAATCTGGAAAATTCCGAATCGTCCGCAGCAAAGTCAAATGATGGAAATTCAACAGTTTCGTCACTTCCTGAAATATCTGCCAAACGAAATCGTACCGCTTGCTTTATGTAGTCTATGATTTCTGTAGTCATGTCTCGGTAAATTTAATGGTCATAGCTGCACAGAATACATGCATCCTAAGAACACACTAATAAAAGAATAGTTCTTGTTTTATAAAACCGTTGAAACACTTTTTTTAAGGGTGTTTTTCCCCTTTTTAGTTAATTATCTAAATGATTATGTTTGTTTATTCTTCTGACGTACAGTCTATTTGTAATTCTTCAATAAGTTGACATAGTTTTTTACCTACATCATCACTATTTTCTAAAATTTTATCGTAATACTTTAACGTACTTTTGCTTAAATGTCTTGCCAATGTAGGTTCATAGGTTTCCCAACTATATGTTTTTGACAAACCTTCTGTAGCTTTGTAAATTTCTTTGTTTTTTATTTGTAGAAATTTGATTAGACTGTCTCTTACTTTTATATTTATTTTATTTTTATCTTGAACCGTTCTATTACTGATTTCACCACCCACGAAACTTTCTACATCTTTTAGCGTGATAACTCTTGGTAAGTAAATAGGAATGTGTTTTACGCTGTATTTTTTATTATTAGCAATAATTTTTTTTGTACTGAATCCCGTGGTATCTTTTTTTCTTCCACGTTTTTCTAGCCGTTTGATTAGGTCACTAAAATAATCAGGGTTTTTATCTAAGTTTAAACCTGCGCTAATTACTGCCTCCAAATTGCTTTGTTCTTCTTCTTCAAACTGAATAAAATCTATAGAATATTTGAGTCTAAAGTCTTCTAATAAGTGTTTAATGTAATTTGATTTTCCGTTAATGATTTCCACAAAAATAACATTGGTTTCACGCTCGATAATGGCATCTTCCCCATTTTTAAGTCGCGCATACCAATCTAAACTTGTCAACAAACCGCTGTTGTCAATCGCGCCTGCATCAATATAATGTCCGTAGCCTTTTATTTTGGCGGCTGGACTTAATAACGGAAAACGATTGGTACAGGAAATTGCTTGATAGAAAGAAATTACGGGGCGTTCTTTTTTACCATTTTTGATGGTAATCGACTCTAATTGTGCTAAATTATCTGCATTGACAAATAAATCACGTTCATCTTGATTGTAACGAACTGAACTAAAAACGCCTCTTCTACCATTCGTTTTGGCAGTGTTGACTAGGATAGCCGGAAAATAGTTATTAGGAACATATATATTGTTTTTCCAGTAACTCTGAAAGGACAAACTATCTAAAGTTCTATTATTTTTGTCTTTGCATTCCAATAAGTTTTGATAGGCAACCATGGAAAAATAAGCTCTGTCTTTATGTTGATTTATATTTCGGACAAGAATACTTTTTCGGATAAAATCCCAACCAAACATGTATGATACATCTATAGAAGCATAGTTTTCCTTTGCTACAATGTCAATTCTATCGCTTATTTTTTTATACCTGTTCGTTGTATTTCTATCATATTTACCCGATAAGATTGCATACATTGAAAGTCCCATCATGCCACCAGAAGCTCCAGAAAAAGAAGCAGTTTGATCTAGAAATTTACCATTCGTTTTTTCTTGAATATGGTTCAACAATTTCATCGTCCAGATATTCGCCTTTAGTGCGCCACCATGAGAAGCTACGAAAAACAAGGGTTTATCATTTTCAATTTTACTTTCAAGCGTCTTACTATACGCAGTCATATGCAACACATCATTATCTTCTTGGATGTTAAAGGTTTCTAATTCATGTACCTTACTTTCATCATACATTGAGGATGCAATTATCAATGCGAGTACAAAAACCAACCCAATAGTAGTAATATTTTTTCCCTTTTTTACCAAGCTCATTTGTTTAGAAAGTGGAATGATTTTTTTTGATTCCATTCTAAATTCATTTTTACTGATATAAGCCTTTTCAAATTTCATGCGTTCATCTTCAGAAGAAATAGCATCATAAGTTTCCGATTGTCTTTTTATGGCTTGAATAACAAATAAGTATTTGAGTATACTTGCTAATCCGTAGTAAATTATATAAAAGTATCCTAATAAAATTACCATCGCATTTGGCAACGAACCGCCATTTGTGACAATATAATTACAGTAGATTAATAGTGTTAATATCCCAACAGCAACGATTAAAAAGAAGAGGTTATAGAAATAATTGAATCGTATTTTATGTATGAAAAAATTCTTTTTAAATAGACCAAGTTTTGTTCTACAGATTCGAAAATAAATATATCGCCACGCTAAAAAGATGGTGAGCATTTGCAACATGATGTACGACCAAAAATCGAAAGAATCTCTATACATGAGTACGATTAAAAGTACCGCAGAGGAGATTGTTAAGATATAAAATAGAAAAATTCTTTTTTTGTAGAAAGCTTTGCTTAAGCCCTCTTCTTTTTGTCGTTCTATTTTTTGCTTTTTGTGAAGTTCCCATCCCATAATGGTAAATGAGACGATGCCAAAGAAAATACTTAGCCAGCTAAACCATACTTCTTCTTTGCCAAATGCGTACAGCAATTTTGGTTCAAAAGTTTTATAAATATAATACACCCAAATACAGTAAATAGAGAGTCCTAAACTATACCTAAAAAATTTTGCTAAATAATCTTGTTCGTATTTTTCCTCTAAAGGAATTGTATGATCTTTCTTGGCGAACGTGAAAATTTTATAAAATCTCAAAACGCTGTAAACATACCAATAGTTTTCATCCTTACTGTCGTTAATATCTTTAGCGTAGTAAATGTAGATAGGATAGTGCGATATCACCAACGAAAAAACAGAAATAACAATATAGCAAAGCAATAATGAAAATCCGTCGTCTTCTACCATATGCACTAATAAAGTATAAGCCTGATCTAGTCCTTTGATAAGAAAAAGTATCACTCCCAACATGATAATACTTAAAAATGAAGACCTGCGAAATTTGTTAAGTGATCCAAAAGCACCGTAGAGCCAATTTTTAAATTGAATCAATTTTGATTCTTTTTTCTGATTATCATCTTCCGAACTTACTGTATTTTTCATAAGATTTTACTTTTGATGTTTAAATATACAAAAATAGAATCGTGCGATTTTTACTGATAAATGGGTATTTTACAGTATTGATTGATGATGTGACTAGAGAATCCTACTTCTCAAAATTAGGATACGTTTTCAAACAGCGGTTTTACATCTTTATAAAAAGGTGCATCTAAGTATTGATGAAATGTTACTCCGCTATTGCTTTTAATATTCTGGTCTGCTCCCAATTCTAGCAATGTTTTCATGATTTCAATACTTTCTTGCTTTCCGTTAAAGTTTGTTATTGAAGTAAAAAGAGGCGTCTTTCCTTTACTATCTCTAGTATTTACATCAGCTCCATATTCAATTAATAATTTTATGACATCTGAATGTCTCTTAGAAACCGCATAATGAAAAGGAGTATAATCGTCTGTTCCTTTTATTTCAAGATCTGGATTGTAACTCAATAATAGTTTTACAATATTACTATGTCCTGCACTTGCTGCGATATGTAATGCTGTACTTTTAAATTTATTTTGACTATTGATATTTGCCGAGCTTTCTAATAAGAGTTTTGTGATATCTTCATTATTAATTAGCGCTGCTAAATGCAAGGGTTCAAAGCCATTCTCATCTTGAAGATTTAGGTCAACCTTCCCCTTTTCTAATAAATCTTTTATCTGATTTATCTCATTATTTCGTATCAATTCTGAAATCATCTTTTGTATATTTATGTATCTAATTTTCTACCTCTGTTAGAACTTCGTTCCTCTAAGATATACAAATCTGGATTTTGTTCCGCTTTTATGATATCTTTTCTTTTAGTTCCAGCTGCTTTATGTTCTGCTAATCTCTTTGCCCATGTTTCTCCGCCAACATGACCAATGTCTGCTCTAGGTTTTCCTACTAAGTTAGCAGGCACAGGCTGACCTGCTTTTGGGTGAGGAATACCAGCTGGTGTTACGTCTGGATAATGAGTTCCATAATTAGGAATATCTACCCAAGGATCCTGTTTTTTATCAACATATATCTTATGTCCATTTGCATCAACTCTTCCTGAATCGGCTCTTTCAAATACTGTATCTCTTGTTTTCTTATCTAAAGTAACTCGCTCACTTTTTACACCTCCACGAATTTTGTCTCCTCTTGCTGCATCATCTGCTAGCTCATCTAACTGATTGTATCTTGTTGTTTGATCCGCTTTTGACAAATCTGCCACTTCATCCGAATATTTACTTCCTTTATCTGCAATTACAATTCCTTGCTGACCATCAACATCTACTTTGCTACCTACGATTTGTCGAGAATCTGCATTTTTTCGTATCGTAGAAGAATCAATATCAACAACTCGATCTCCATCAGCATTATCTTGTGCTAACAATACTTTGGCATTAAACTCTCCCCAAAGTTGAATCCATTTACCGCTTCGCTCAAGCCAAATTCTTTTAAATTTGAACTTCTGTAATATCTTCTGACGTAAGTTACTTAATTTCTTAGTTCCTTTTCCAATTACACCTCGCATACGTACAACCAAGCGTGTATTTTTTATTCTGGCAACTCCTTTTTGAATAACGGTTCCTGTTTTGGTAACACCTTTACGGACAAAGTTGACACCTTTCATTACTTTTTGACCAATACGTGTTGTTTTTGCTGCTGCCATGACACGCTTGAAGACTTTCCCCATTCCTAATAGAATTTTATCTAATAAGAATTCCATCACAATGACTGCCATCGCCATTGCCAACGATTTTCCTGCACCAACCGCGTCGCCAGCCCATGCTTTTTTTACATAATCCCAAATGTGTCCCATTGCTTGGAATACAGCATATGCTCCAAAAATGATCACCATGGCTTTTACAATAATATCTACCGCGGCAACTAATCCTGCGCCACCTGTAAAGAATGCTATGAGTCCTGCGGCAATTAAAGCAGCGACTAAAGCAGCAATAATCCAAACTTTGTTTTTATTCCAAAATACTTGCAATCCTGTCATCATTTGGCGTCCCATGAATGCCAAACGCGTAGCGATGTCTAATCGTCCTGTTTTGGTGATTAAGGTTGCTGGATCGTTGTCCATATTTGGTGTAGAAGCTACTTTTCCTGGTTGCGGATCGGCGTTTCCTACTTCTTCCGATTCTACCAACATTTGCGCGTTGTAGTGATCTAGCTTCTGCGGATCGCTCATGTTGATCCAATCAGGATCTGGCTTTTCAGCAGTTTCGTTCATAGATTCACTTGCCGTTCCAACACTTTCGTCTACAGATTGCTCTACTTGCTGAGGTGGCAATGCATACCCAGCGGCATCTGCTGCTGAGGCTTGGAAGTCATGTGTTGAAATTGCATCTGCTCCTGCACCTCCTAATTCTAGTGGAGTTCCTTCGGCCATTGGTGGTAATCCTGCTATCAGTTCAGGATCTAAGTTCACAGCTGGAGATGGTTCTAAAACAACATCATCATCGCTTAATTGTGATTTTGTCAATACAGATTGCAACGCTTCCGGAATTGGTTGTGTAGCACTTGCTGCGTCTGCTGTTTGTTCTCCTGCATTTTTACCCATTGCGGCAGCCCACGCTTCTTCTTGTCCTGTAGGAACTTCAAAGTTTTTTAGTGGTTCTGCCGGATTTCCGCCTAAAGCAACTTCTGCAAGCGCACCAAAGAATTGTCCTGGTGCATACCACGCGCCTACTTGAAGGTTCCACAAGAAGCGAATGACTTTAATCAATCCAACAGTTAAAAACTTCAATGCATCCAATAATAAGTTGTAAAGTGCTTGATACGCCGCAAGTATGGCATCTAAAACGGCGCCTAAAGCATCAAGCAAAGCACTTACTGCTTTTTTGAGTCCTTCTGCCAAGGTATTTACCACTTTTACTGCTACATCGACAGCTTTATCAATAGCTGCATTGAATTTATCGCGAAGTTTCGGAAATGCCGCTAAGGCAACGTTTACAAAGGCTTTGAGTGCTTCTCCAAACGCTTTGATCAACCCAACAATCGCATCACGTGCAAGATCAATAAGCTTGTTGGCCAATTTTTTCGCAGCTTCTATTAAGCCTTTCACGAGTTTTCGCAAGCCATCAAAGAGTTTGTTTAGTCCTTCTTTTAGTTTGTCAAAGAAACTGCTTACCGCATCCATAGCTCTGTCCCACCAACTTTTCTTTTCAGAATCTTTTTTCGCCTGTGCTTTTTTTGCTGCGGCTTCTTGATCGGTTTTGGCTACTTCTTTGTCTGCTTCTTTTTTCGCTTTGTCGTATTCGTTTGTAATTTTGGTATCCGCATCTTTTACTTGCGTATCAATGTCGCCATCTACCTTTTTCTTTTCTGCTTCTGATTTTTCGCTGTATTCTTTCTTTACATTTTCATTTTCTTGCTGCCATTCGGTTCGTTGCGATTCTACATCTGCTTTTGCAGTGCTTTGTGCCGTTTCTTGTTCTTGCTTTACACGCTGCGTTTCTGCGTCAATGTCTTGCTCCGATTTTACGCGCTCTTTTTCATTATCTGCCTGCATTTTGGCATATTCTTCATTTTGCTTTTGCATGTCAGGCGCAGTTTCCTGATCAATGTATGATTTTGCCTGTGCATCAAAAGTACTTTTTACTTCACCAGACACATTCGGAATTTCTTCAGAAAGTGCCGCGGTTGTTGGCGGTGGTGCAAATTCAACCGTTGGCGATAGCATTTCTAATTCCATTTCTGGATAAATATCATCTTCGCCTTTATATAGTTTGCTTTCCGCAAGATTTTTAGCTTGTTCTTTATTCGTTGTTGCTGTAGATTCGTCTAAATTGTCTTTGTTTTTGTTTGGATTGGCTTGTCCCGTTAAATCTACTGTTGGTTTTTCGCCAGGACTCGTGTTTACACTTTCAGAAGTTGGCAAATTGTTGATTCCACTTTTTATTTGCGATTTACGGTCTTCATCACTTCCACTTCTGCCAAATCCAAAGAAACTACGAATACGTGCCATTGCAGAACTTGCAGGTTGTACACTGACTTCTGCTATGTTTGCACCTTCTTTTTTCCCTGTTGGAGTTAAGTCGCCCAGTATGGATTTGTCTCCTTGTATTTGCGCTCCAACTTGATCGGAAGCGGCTTTTGCTTTTTGTTTTTGCGCTGCTGAT
Source organism: uncultured Kordia sp. (assembly GCA_964535135.1). GTDB lineage: Bacteria > Bacteroidota > Bacteroidia > Flavobacteriales > Flavobacteriaceae > Kordia. Next base: position 10,902 of record CAZHSA010000004.1, on the reverse strand, counting down.
TTGGTAGGAACTCCTGTCGGTTGTTCTATTTCTGGTAAGGAATCGCTGAGTGTTTTTTGTTCGTTTTGCTGTACCTCAGCCATTGTAGTATTCGATTCTTTAACACCGCGCATGAAGTTCATTGGTGTCTGACTCATTAATCCGTCAGCATAGACTTTTCCGTTTTCTGTTGGCAATACCAAAGGCGCTTCTTCTTCTTTTACCTTTTCTTTTTCTCCCATGCCAGCTTGTGGAGCGCCAGGAACTGTATACGGCTTTCCACCGCCTCCGCCACCACCTTTATTCGCTTTTCCATTCGGTGCTGCTTTTGTTCCTCCTTTTGTACTTGAAGTCGCTCCAGCTGTGCCTTTTTCTGTACTAGTTTCCGCTTTTTGAACTGATGCGGTTGCTGTTTCAGTTGTTTCCTTTGTTGAAGTAGCTTCTTTCGTTTGCGTTTCTTGGCTGTCTTCTTTTTGCTCTTCTTGGAGTGTTGTATTCGTTGAAGCAGTCGTCGTTTTTGCTTGCGAACTTGTATTGATAAAAGAGGAACTTACCGTTGCTGTATTTTCTTGTGCTTGTGTGCTTTCTTGCGTTTCTTGTTGACGTGATGGGACTATGAATAAATCGGGACTTTCGCTTGCTGGCGCATTTTCATTTTTCTTTTTTCGTTGCGTCGGCGCAATAAACATGCTCGATCCAGAGGAATTTCCTTTGGATTGTTCTGTGGTGTTTTTTTGAGCGCGCGCTGTATTCATGTGTGTTGTGACTTATGCTTAATTTTGTATTACCATTCAATATGCATCATTTTTTCCATCCACTTTAGGCGGAATAGACTGATGTTCCAAGGAATTTTTTCTAATAAAACATCTTGTGCAGCACGCTCTATTTTGAGTTTGATGGTTTCTTTTGTTAACGTCAATTGTCCGTCGCGTTTTATAAACAAGTCTCGCAGTGTATTCTTCGTACTTTTTTTGAGAACTTGCCAATGTTCTAATACGGCACTTAACAATTCTTCACAGCCTTCTTTGTCTTTTTCTGTGAGTGACGTTTGGTAGTTAATGATGGTTTCAAACGGAATTCCTAAGAGGACTTTTTCAAGTGTTAGTTCTACATCTGTAACTTCTTCCATTTCGGTTGCTAAGTAATGTAATAGCGTACAAGCTTTACCTACATTAGTGATTTCATTGTCTTCATTTAGCAATCCGACACCTTTGATGAATTGTGATAAGAAAGGATGCAAGAGTATCAATCCTGCCTTTTCTGTTGTTAAGTTCAACTCTTTTGCGAAGCTGTTTTGAAGGATTGGCGGTATTGATTCTTTTTGGGTGTTGTTCGCTTCCGCGAGATGAGACGCGTTGGCAGTTGCTTTGGAAGTTTCTGTCTTATTTTGAGTTCCTGCTGCTGTTTTTGCTGTTTTCGTTATGTCTTCTGATGAAACTTTCTTTTTCGCTATACTTCCTTTTTGTTTGGCTTGAAGCTTCTTCGTAGTTTCTTTCGCTTGTTTTGTCTGTTCCGCTTCCGCAGAAGAACCTTTGCTTTTTGACAGCTTCGTTTCTTTTGCTGCTTGCGCTTCTTCAGAGTTGTTCGCCTTTGATTTTTGCAGCGCAGTTGTCTGTTTTTCAGCTTGTGATGCTGCTTGGTACTCTTTTACAATGGTTGCTATTTTAGATGCATCAATCGTAATGGAATTCCCTGTTTCATATTGTGTGATGGCTTGTAAGACTAAAACCGTCAACTGCGTTTCATTGACTTTAGTCAGTCGTTTATGTTCCGCTTGTGCTTTTGGCGTGAGCAATTGCAGCAAGGTTTTTGAAAATTGTGGCAACGAACTGCTAACACCTAGCGTTTTGTACCAAATTTCGGCTTCTTCCGTCTTGTAGTTGAGTTTGAATTGTGTGCAAATTGCCTTCAACAGTTGCTGAAAAAATGTAGTTTCAAACCGTATAGATTGTGTCGTAATTTGCTGTTTTTTTGTAATGATGGTGGATAGTTTCACATAATCATTCCGCAGCAGCGACAACATCCGTTCTATGGCTACTGATTTTGTTGCGCATAGGTTGCTGAGTCTTTTCTTTTCCACGGAAGTGAATTCCGCCACAGCGCCCAACCATTCTTTAAAGGCTTTTACCGAAATATGTGCTGGTAAAATTCCTTCTGATAAATACCCAATAAGTGCCTCAAACGGAGCTGCTTGTTTGGTAATGATGGCTACTTTTTTTCCTTCGCTATTGGTTCCGTCTGAAGAAATACCATGCAATTGCTTGCTGATTTGCTGAATGATTTCTTTTTGCAAGGTTTCCAAGTCTACATTGTTTACATCGACATCAATATCAATAGCATCAATCACACATTTTGAGTTTGGGTATTTTTTGTCCCAATCATCGCACATACGTTCTACACGTGGAAGTAGTCGCTCTTGAAAAAAATCTACATAGTATTGTTCCCATGAAACCAACGGATTGTTGTAGTTTATGTCTACTTCAAACGCTATGTTATGGATTGTATGCATGCTTCTTTACGCTCTATTAGCTGTATACGTATTGTTTACTAAGGTTTTAAATGTTTCGTCTTTGGTAGTGAAACTATCTAAATAATTTTGTGTTATTTTTGAGCGAGAATCACCGCTATAATCTGTCGCTCTATCGTTTGATATTGCGATAGCTTCGTTGTAAATTCCCGTTACTTCAGGATTGCTTTCATCCACACAACGCAGCAATTCGAGCGACATGATTTCCAAGAGTTCGTCTAATGCTAGAATAGCTCTTTTATCGCTGGTAAAGCCAGTATTTCTGAGATAACTACGCTTTAATTCGTTTCGCATGTTATTTATGGAACTTATAGCGCCAATACTGTCGTTTACAAGATCGGTAGTTCTATTCATTTGTGTCACAATGTTCTTCATTGGCGTTATTACATTCCCTGTAATATCATTACTGAATGATTCATTGAAGAATCCATTTTCAAGGTTGCGTAAGTCCGCACTAAATCCTAAATCGAGCAATCGGTCGCCATACGGTGTACTACAATTAAGTCGTTCAAATGTTGTTGGATTGTCCGTCGGTCCGCCATCATCTCGTATATCAGCGATTGTGATTAAAATTCTGTCTGTAGAACATAAGCCCGGAATAAATATTCTTACTTCAAAGCGTTGGTTGATCGAATTATCGGCTGATACTTTGAATAAGCCTTCTGCGGTACGTTCTATAAGTTGTCCTGTTGCTGTATCAAGGACTTCGTAGTCAAAGTACGTTTTGTCATCAAATGTATGATTCAACTTGAAACGATATTCTCCATTTCCCCAGATAGAGCCCGTGCGATCGTGTACGATGCTGGTTTCTAATGGTAATTTGTAAACTCTAGTCGCATCTACTGTGCTACCATTTATTTGGAATTGAATTATATTTCCTAGTAGCGCATTAGAAATTGAGGAAGCTCTAAATGTATGCGAGTTTGTATTTTGTCTTATGATACTGCTCCCAACTTGTGGTGATGTGATGATAAAATCACTTGGTGATATAGCTATCGGGATGTTTAGCGCATCATCGCCTTCTTTCCAACAATAATTTGTTGCCAAACCTAAATCTGTAGGTAATTCTGGTGCTGGTGCATCTTCACTAATTGGAACCGTAACAGATGGTGTTTCACACGGATTTGTATCTAGTAAACTTGATTGTACACATACAATGACTGAATAATTTAAGTTTACATCGTTTCCGCCTGCTGCAATTCTATGGTTTGAAGTGGTTGTGATTGGATTTCCGCTTTCATCAACCCATTTTATTTCTAAGTAACTTGTAGGATTGCTTACACCTGGAAGTGTATATCTCGCTATAAGGTCTACAATTAAATCATCTCCATCCCAACGAGAAAATTCATAGTTTGCTGTTACATTTTCAACTGCAGGAACTTTGTACACACGTGTAGTTGCCACTGGCGAACCATTTACAAATACTTGTATTTCTGTACCAATATCTGCATTGGCAACGAGTCCAGATTCGAATGTAATGGTATCAGAGATGTTCTGAATAACGTTGTTATCTAATGAAGTAGTTACAATATCGTCTGGATTTACCGTTAATACTACCGAATCTCCAAAGCAAATACCTCTAGGAATTTCTAGTGCTGGTCTTTCTATCGTAAAACCTACATTAAAGCTTTCTGTACAGGAATCTTCCAATCCAACGACACTCATGATGAGTCTGTAATTTACTGTGACACTAGGTTCTCCTCCATTTTCAATTCTAAGATTGTTAAGATTTCTAGAAGTTCCTACTTCTGTGTTATCGTTATCTAAATCAATCCAACTGTACAGAATGTAACCTTCCGTTTGAAATCTGTGCTCCGCTCTGATGTTTACATTTACACCAGTTTCGTCCCAAGAAATGATATCATACGCTGGTATGTCCGTATTTATTACGGATGGTAATTTAGCAACACGTGTAGATACACCGTCAATTAATTCGCCATTTACCATAAATGTTATGTCATCACCTGCTAGTTCGTTTGGTACTCTTGCCGGATCAAGGAAATAGTTTCCTTCCGTATTTTGTTCTATGAAATTAGGACCATCAATTGGTACTTGTGGTGATATGAGCGTTGCTCCAAATGGTGTGACCGTAATTGGTGCCCAAGCTGGCGTAGTTTCTATGAGTCTATGACAGATAATTGGTGGTACCGTAACTCCGTTTTCTACAGGTCTTGAAAAATCTATTTCTATATCAGTCGTTATTGTACAAGGAACTGGACTGTCTGTAATGCTGATTGTTACCGTAATAGTTTCTTGAAAAGTAGCACCTGGATTGCTAATGAGAACTGTACCAATGTTTTTTACTGCTCCTATTTGCGAACCATCTGCACGATTCCACACGTATGAGTAGTACGAGAGTGATTCTAAGTCGTGGCTTAGACTTAAATCTAAATTGATTCCAACTTCATTCCATGATAAAAATGTTACCGTTGGTGTAATGTCTGATGGCAATTTGTACACACAGATTTCTAACGGAACTACAGGCGTTGTGCCATTGACCAAGAATGTAAGTGGTTGTCCTAAGAGTTCGTTTGGTACAGCCGACGGATCAAACGCGTAGCCTGAATCTGTAGCTACAATGTATGCATCGCCTTGTGGTGATGTGATAACTCCGTCCGTGATACTTGTAATGAAATCAACTTGTCCTTCATCGGTTGGCAAACAGTATTTTGTTTTGGCAATCGTAAGTGTTACATCTGGTTCAGCATTGTATACTACTGTTTCTGGCGGACAGTCGGAACAACACATGTATGGCAATGCAAAGTCAAATTGTACAATACCATCAAAACGACTTAGTGTGCTATCATCTTCTAGGAGTTCTTCTGTTCCTCCTAAATATACCATTAGGAATGTTCCGCCTTTTGGCACACCTGCCATGTGTTCGGCACCAGGATGTTTTTCTATGAGTTTTGATAGAATGAGTTCTCTGTATAAATTGTCTCGTATTTCGTCAATTTGCTCTTTTAGCCATGTAAATTTACCTTTTAGACAGCATATTTTAGATAATTCGTAAATGTAATATTCATACATTTTGTCATGCGTTTTCGTGCCAAATGTTGAATCGTCTGGCGCTTCCGAAATGGCAAATAATACTTGATCAACATCTGCACATAATACTTCAATAGCGTTGTTGAGTGCCGTCCATTTTTCGGTACTGTAAATTTCATCTAAGGATTGTAAAAAGTTGCGCTTGATGTCTGCCAATCCTGAAATGATTTTGATAGGTGCTTCTGTGTAAAAGAAATAATCACTTGTTCTATCAACCGTTCCTTGTGTCTGATCAATAATGCCTAATGCTACTGTTGCCAAATATCCCGCGGGTACATTTTGTGTTCCAACATACGTGTAAGCTTCATCAATGGCATATTGCAACGATTGATCGTAGCGTGCTTGAGCGAGTTCTTGCGCCGCTTCTGCAGCTTCTGCATTTGTATTGATGGTTAATCTTTCTGCTATTTTATCAGGATTTGTCGTGTCTTCCGTCGCTTTTTTTCTACCCAACAATTGCAATACTTGTTGCTGTTGCTGATTGGCAAGCGCATAAACGGTTGTACTCGTATCGTTGTTTCCTAAGTCGCTGAATTGATATTTTGAGAAAAATTCTGTGGCACTTTCTGCGGTACATAAAAATTCTTGTTCCCAAGTTTGTAGTAAGATTGAGTAATCTTTGGTATCACATTTATCATCTTCTAACGATACTTTATTAACCGGAAATCCGATACTAACTGCTTTTACATCAAAAGCAAGATTGTATGTTGCTTTTAGACTATTTATTTTTCGCAATGCTAAGCGGAAGTCTTTTCCAATGTGACCTTCAATTCGATAGAAATCTTTGTCTAGGTGACTATATTCTAACGGTTTTTGAATACACGCGATATTTTTCAGATTTTGAACGTGATATCCTAATTGATGCTTAAGTTTTCGCAATTGAATCGCCGTTGGATCCCAATTGGAAATGAGCGAATTTTTGGTTTCGTAATAGTACGGAATCGAGCGATCGCTGAGTTTGAATTCGTAACTCTTAGAAGGTGTCACTTTGATCGCTGCCGAACTTACTTGTGGTATTTTATATTCTTTTAATTGATTGAAGAATTTGATACACAATGCTCTGATTGCCATCAAGTTTTCATCATTTTCTGAAACTGTTGGCGATGGATAGAATTCGTGACGTGTTTGCAAACGCGTAGCTTCATCCAACGTTCCTAAGAGCAAGTGTTTTGGAAAAGCGTTTATGTTTGCGACACATTCAAACCGTGTGAAGAGAATTAACTCCCTAATTTCACGATAGGTATCAATTAAATCTTTTAATAAGTCGTATTTGTATTGAATGAATGATTCTTCCTGCACTACAAAAATATCATCAAAATATGCGGTGATTTGTGGAATGTTCACGCCAAATTTTGCAAAGTTGATGCGATGACTGAAACGATCAATAATCGTCGTAATTCCTGTGTATAAATCGTTTTTTAGCGCGAAACTCTTTGTAAATTGATCGTGAATGTCAATTCCAGAAGTTGTATTATCTGTAGTGAGTAATACACGTGGCATGCACAATTCAGGAAGTGTATCGTAATAAGATAATACATCGTGACTGTTGTAAATGGTATCTTCTGCGACAAGCGCGCTTTTGCTACTTTTATGAACTAATAAAAACTTTAGGTTGCTGTAGATTTTGTTTCCAGTTTCGTCACAGCCTGAACCTCCACACAAACCTTCATCTTCGGAATAGTCTTCCACATACGCCACCAATATATAATCTTTGAGTGCGCCAGGTTCGTTAGAAGTAAAAGAGGAAAGCGGAAGCTCATCCGTTGGACGTCCCGCCTCCTCTTGTTCGTAGATCTCATATACCTGTAGTCCATCAAATAATGCGTAAGACGCTCTATCAGTCAGTACCGAATAGTAGTGAAATCTACGTGTTTCTGATTTTATAATGTCGCCATCGGTGGTTACACCGACACCTTGACCTATTTCAATGTATGTATTTGTGTATGAAACAATATTGAGTCCACAACCTACACCAACCCCAATTAAGTACACACGACTTAACCGATCTTGATCTTCGAAGTAATTTACAACTTTATTTAGATTTTTGTGTGTTAACACTTGATCTGGCAAAAATTCTTCATAGATATTGCCGCGTGTGTTCAAGGTGTGTAAGTACGGTTCTTTTTTCTCTATTGTTTTCATCGTTGTGTATTTTTTTGGTTTTGGGCCTTAGGTATTCGGTTTTTGGTGTTGATTCGTCAATTTGTTATTTCGTCAATTTGTTGATTTGTCTTGAACTAATCCCTAAAACGAAATCCCTAATTCCTATTCCCTAACTCTCATCTTTTGTATGTTTTTTTCATGGTTTTGGGTCTTAGCACTTAGCTTCTAGCGTTTGGCTTTTGGCTAATTGTTTACTAACTGTTCGTTTCAAACTCTAAGCTTCTAAACCTATAAACTTTTAAACTTCTTTTGTTTTTTGTCAATTCGTCAATTTGTTTGTTTTTTGTTCTTGAGCTAATTCCTAATCCCTAATTCCTATTCCCTAATCAACTTCCTAGAGTGATCCTAGCGCACTTCTGTTCAGTATGATTCTGTTTTTGTTTTCGCCATCATCGTCATTGCAATCGTGTAATGTTCCTGTGGCGTAAATGGTGTTCATTTGGTTCATCGCGCAAAGCAAATCTTTCGTCACTTCATGCGAAGCCATATAATCTGGTGCTTCTTTTTTAGACGTTACGAATTTTTTCCACGCTTTTTGAATTCGCTTCATGTCATAATCTTCATCATTGTCTATGATTTGATAAAACGCATCTTCTGTTGCATCTTTGAAATCCTCAGCAGGTTCTGAAACGGCAACATCTGAGATAGATATATCTGTGATATTGATGTCTGGATTGCTGACTACTTTTATTTCGTTTACTTGTGATAAGGCGCCATCAATGTGTCCTACCCAACAAATACGTGGTAGAATGTGCGCTGGCAATTCTCTGCGAATCAAGTCTTCCATGAAAATGCGAAAATCTATATTAGAGAATCGCGATGTGTATCCTGGAAATATGATCGTCACTTGATACGAAAACGGATCCATATTTTTACACGTATTACAGCCGTCAAGACATAATGGCAAACAATCGTTTAGATCGTCTATATTTTTCGTGTTATATGGCAACGTTAGTATGTTTTCAATGAGATAAAAACCTTCATCAAATAGTAAACTGTTTATGTATGCAATGGTTTCAGCCAACTTTTCTTCTGCTGTTTCTTTTGTTGCATAGTAATGATTGTATTGTCTGCCAATTACTTCGCCTTCTTCATCGAGTAACGCCACATAATAGCGTTTCGATCTTGTTTCAGTTTGGCGTAATACGTAATTATTTTGATTCGTTACTAGTTTTAAAACTTCCAACAATTCATTGATCGCTTTTTGCTTCGACATAAAGTCTTTTTGTGAAGACAGAAATACTTTGTCGTCACTTTTTATCAACCAACGATATTCAATATGCGGTCCGTCTTTTTCAGTATCACGCTCTAAGGTTTCAATACTTATGTGATCATTGAATAGATCGCGACGCGAATAATCGTCTAAACCAGATAAGAGTGCAATTCGCTTTTGAAAACCTGATACATTTTTAGTGTCCCATTGATCTGATTTTCTGTAATTGAATGCCAATCCGCGTTCCGAACTGATTTTGTCATATTCTTTGATGAATCTATTTTTAGTCGTGATGATGTTTGCTTCTACGCTGTCTTTGTCTTTCCCAAAGAGTTTATACATCGTGTTGGAATAGTTTTCAAAGACTTCAGCAAAACGTGCAATGAGATGATCTAAGAGTTCGTTTCTACGTGCATTGAAATCTTCCAACGTATCAATGATGTTTTCTACATTGTTTTGGTATTTTGGGAAGTTTTCTATTAACGTTTCTATCCCATTCACACCTTCTACAGCTTTGAAAAAGTACGTTTGCTGTAAGTTTTCATCAGAAGCTAAGAGTGTTTTTACATGCTCTAAGTGTGAAAAATACGTGCTTAATACTTGATCAAAAAAGAGTAAGTATCCTTGTAATTGCTTTGCTTGTACTTTTCGCGCATCAGAGACCGTATTGGACAATCCGTATTTGGAAATTCCGTAGTTTTCTGGCAAGTGATGTTGTACGGTGTTGTATTTTATTTGACTGTACACGCCTAATGGCATTGGTAAATCGTCAAAAGATTTTTCGGTACTTGCTTTTTCTTCCGCTTCCAATTCTTCCGTAAATTGATCGACCATTTCTTGGTTTAATCCTACAGGTAAGAAGCCTTTTTTGTATTTGAATGTACTTTGATCGCACAGTACTGGTAAATGATTCGGTTCCACACAAATGAGCCAAGGATCACTTTTTGCCGTAATGTTTTGATTGCAATCGCCATCTTCACTGTCTACTTTTGGCGGACAGTTGTCTATGCTGATGTCTTCAATTAGTTTTACGCCATCAATTTTCATGATAATGTTCATGATGTCTGACAAACGTACTTGCGTACGCAGCTCCGATTTCTGTAAAGCTTCTGGTGTTAAGAATCCGTTTTCTAAGATAGGACCTTCAAATATTTCATCTGACGAAAGTCCTGCATCCAACATTTCTGTGAGCGATTTGGCATATACACTTGGTGATAAGTATTGCGCTACTTCCCATTGAATGGTGGCGTGTACTTTTTCTTCATTGGCATCATTTTCTAACTGAACTTCCGCACACACACGAATGCATTGTTTTGGTATTTTTTTCACGGCAACCAAGTCTTCACATAAGTTTCTGTTTTGGTGATATTTGGTAAAGATTGCTGCAATGATGTCTTCTTCTACATATTCCTCATCGTCATCAAAATCGACTAAAATGGTGTATAATCCTTTGATATTGAAGCTTTCGGTAGTGTATTCTGAACCTACAAACGGATCAAAGCTAATGCGCGGATTTGCTTCGTTACATTCTGCATGTAATGGTAATATATGAATTGCCAACCAGCAATTTTTGACACCTTTGATGTCAATGAATAATTTTCTGTAATCTATAGCTGTGACAGGTCTGCATGTTAAAATATTTTTTGCCGATTTGAATTGTTCGTGCATTTTTTCGAAGTTGTCTTCTTCGGATGCTACCAAGTTTTCGATGGGCTGATCCATGCGCAATCCTAAATCGGTAATGGCGTAGCATAACAATTCCATGATCGTAATTCCTGGATCGCTGATGTTGTAATCGGTCCAGATTTTTCGACTGAGATCTTCAATGTATTGCTGTCCAGCGTCTCTTAGATGTTGAAAATCTAAGTCGTTCTCATAGCTTACATTGCTTGGTATGGTGATATGTTCGTCTACGTTTAACATTCTACGGTTGTAATAGCGTTAACAGTATGTGTTGCTGGCACTACTGAGG
>CAZHSA010000003.1:22420-34638 GCA_964535135.1 uncultured Kordia sp. | reverse complement strand
CAGTCATTGTTGCGGTGTAGAGGTTTAATGTTCCTTTACCATCTTCATCCTTTTTGAACTTACCGTCATAGTAATTTTCACGAGTGAAGTACATAGTTTTCCCATCTGGAGAAAAACTTACAGTTCCTTCATGGAACTTCGTGTTGATGTCTTTTGATAAGGCAACTGCATTAGACAATTCTCCATTACCATCGTACGAAGCCATATAGATATCTAAGAATGGCTGACCATTCCATCCATATGTTCTTCCTCCATCACGCGTAGACGTGAAATACACTGTACTTCCTACAGCCAACGCTCCAAAATCTGAATTCTGCGTATTGATTTCTGAATTCTTCGCTTCAAATTTTGTCACTTTTGCTAAAATTTGCGGAATGTAATCTGGATTTTTGTTGAATGCAATAGCTCTTTTATCACTAGGTTTTGCTGAGGCAAACTTCGACATCCATTCGTTGTGTTCTTGGTATTTTCCGTTAGCCTTAAGCATTTGTGCATATTTAAAATACACTTCTGATTTGGTGTTTCCTTCAGAAATACTTTGTCTGTACCAACGTTCAGCGTCATCAGTTTTAAAAAGGTTGTAATAACAGTTTGCTAACTGTTCGTACACATAAACGTCTGCTTCTTCAATAGCAATTTCTTGATATTTCTCAGCCGCTTTTACATATTCAAGCCTGTTATACAGCTTATCTGCTTTTCTAGTTTTATCGTTCTGAGCAAACACGTTTGACGTGGCTAGAACTAGAAGTAATATATATAGTTTTTTCATTGTTATTGGCGTATTAGGTTAGAAATATCTTGGCGAACGAGAAATTTTTCTTGGGAAGTATAAATCAAATAATAAGAATACTTCGTGCGATGAGCTAGCTACAGAAGAAATTTCTGAAGTTACTGCATCATAGGCATAACCTATACGTAATCTCGGGTTAATCGCAAAGTTGACCATTCCACTAAAAGAGTCATCCAAACGGTACGAAGCTCCAATTTCAAATTTTTCATAAAATAAAGCATTCACGTTAAGGTCAAATGATGTTGGCGCATCAAAAGCAGACTTTAATAAGAATGACGGTTTTATTTTAGTGTTAGGACTTGCTTGAAATACATAACCACCTGTAAGGAAGTAATGTTGTATTTCTGAACCAAACACTCTACCATTTACATCAAGGTGTTCTCCTTGTAAAAAGTTAGGCACCGATAATGCTAAATAGTAATTGTCTGTGTAGTAAAAAAGTCCAGCTCCAATATTAAAAGTTGTTTTGTTTACATCGCTTGAAAAGGCTTCATCTGCTTGATCAATAAGTGTTGGATTTACTTCTGATAATAATCCAATATCGTGGAAAGTAAGTCCTCCTTTAATACCAAACGCCAATTTATGTGCGCCTCCTAAGTTTAATGTATATGCAAAGTCAACGTAGGTGTTTGTTTCTTTAACAGGTCCAATTTGATCTGAAATTAGCGACAAACCTAATCCTACATTTTTTCCGACTGGCGAATGCCCGAAGAACGTAAACGTTCTTGGGGCACCGTCAAATCCGGTCCATTGATTTCTGTATAGTGCTCCTAAAGATATTCCTTCTCTAGATCCAGCATATGCTGGATTGATAACTGCCATATTGTACATGTACTGTGTGTACTGCGGATCTTGCTGTGCAAGCGATGGTAGCGAAAAAAGTAATACAAATAGTGCGATATATAAGTTCTTCATGATATGATGTAATATTATATTTTAAGAATTTAGATGTTTAATTATAGAGATCTATTTGTTTAAATAAACCCATCCGTTTTTAGATTCTCCATTTTCAAGTCTCAATACATAAAAATAAGTACCTACTGGTAATTCATCATTATCATTTGTTTGACCTCTCCATTGGTTTGTGTAATTGTTCTGTTTGTACACAGAACGACCATGAGAATTAAATATTTCTAATTCTTGTACTCTAAATGCTCTTAAGTCCCAACTATCATTTCTGTTATCTCCGTTAGGCGAGATTCCTTGTGGGAATGAACACATAGCGTTGATTACAGTGAAAGTTTGTTCACTAGAACAACCGTCAGCTGAAGTGATAGTTACTGTATATTCTCCATCATCTGTTGCAACAAATTGAGCGCCATCATCTTCAAATGATGATCCGCCAGACCATTCATAGGTTACAGTTGCTGGATCATATCCACCATCCATTGGTGATACAGTAATAATAAATTCACCTTCCATACATTCTCCTTCTAATACAATATTTGCAGGATCTATTTGGAATAATGCATTTACTTCGAATTCATCGGTTGAGTAACATGCTGTCACATCATCTTCAAGACGAACATATATTGTTCCTCCTGAACTTGTGTATTGTGTTGGATCGGCAAGCATATTTGTTCCTGCTTCAGCATCTGCCGACGTTTCATAGTATGAAATAGTGACACCACTTGTAAGCGAGGTAATATTTGCATCTTGCTCTGTTAAATCAAAGACAACCACACCATCATAATCTTCATCACAAGCTTCTAATGTAACTACGCTTTCAATGACTGGATCTGTTTGTACTGTAACAACCACATCATCTGTTAGCGTTACTGTAGAACCATCTGCTAATGTATACGTAATAGCTGCTGTATAGGTAGTAGTTTCTGTTGGTGATACTGTAATGTCAGTATTATTACTGATAACGTTACCATCTTCATCAAACCACTCAAATACAAAGTTTGGATTTCCGTCTGGAACAAATCGCCATAATTCTTGATCTGTTACCGTCCAAGGAGAATCACTAGTATTTCTTCCTACAGGTGCATATCCAACATCTCCAGCTTCATTTTGTATTCCTGCGCAGGCTCTACCTCCATTCCAAGTATTACATGTAGGCTTTTCTAATATGAGTACATCGACTACGTTTGATGATTCATATAATATAACTTGATGCGTACTTAACAATGTAGTACATGAGAACAACGGTACATCAAAGAATGTAACTTTAAATTGTCTTTCAGGTGCAGTACCAACAACAGCATACTCAATTTGGCCTCCAATACCAGGGTGAATATCGTGGTATGGTGAAAATACGGCTGCTCTGTGTATTCCTCCACCTTGCACTAAAGCAGGATTCGGGATATCTTCTGTAAAAGACCAATCATTGAATCCATTTGCCAAGGTAGTATCAAAAGCAACAATTCCATTTCCTCCTATAACTACTTGCGAATAGTCTTGCCCGAAAAATTGGAAAGTAAACCCTAAGTCGATCACTTCAGACCATCTATCATCAGCAGTAATACTTGTTGGATCTCCTGTTAAGTTATCTGGTGGACAATCTAAGTCACTTATTGTATATGTACTTGTGTTTGATGTTATAGAACTTGCCATAAACGTAGCTGATAAGTCTGTAGATGTCACATCACATGTTTGCAATTGATCATAACCTGCATTAATGAATCCACATTCTTGATCTGGACAAAATGCTTGTGTTAGTGGTGCACTTGATATTACACAACTATTGTCGTCATCATGTACCACTGTAAATATTACTTCTGTTGCATTGGCGAAAGGTCCAAATGTATAAATACCTGGAGCAGTAGCCACTTGAGCAGGACTACCAAAATCATCAATTATTGTTACTGAGCCTGAATCACCTAAGTCTGTAATTTCTACATCTACTAAGAATTGATCTCCTTGAACACAGTCATCAACTACAGTATATGTTGCACTTGGATCAAAACATGTTAAACATTCAACGGTCCACTGCCAAGTTGAAAATGCACCAGAAGTACAACTTACGATATTGTCACTAGTAAGGACTATAAACATGTTCCCAGCTGAAGATTCAACAGTTAAACCTGCTAAGTCTCCACCATTGTCTCCTTCAAATAATATGTTTGTAGGGTCTGCAACTGAACCATCATAAATGGTTATAAAGTCAAAACCAGCTTCTAAGGTTCCAAAAATGAAATCTAATCGTAATGGGAATCCTGTATCAGAAGTAAATAAGAATGTAGTATCCTCATCGTTATCGTAACAGTAATCTACCGTAATAGGTCCGTCAGCACAAACTAAATTGAACACTTGATTTGGATCCAATCTTGTTGTAAAACTTGTCTCTATACATCCTACAGCTGGACCATTTGTATTTATTGGTGTTATTGTTACATAATAAGTAGTTTCATACAATAAATCTCCTAATGCGAAGTTAGTAACGTTCCCAACAGGGCCGTTGAAAACATCTGTTCCACCTGGTGTTGTTCCTACTGTTACGATATAATCTGTTACAATACCTGCCGCAGGTGCCCATGAAATGTTACCTCCAATAATTTCAATATCTGTGGCTCCATCTATAGGTGAGATTAAAGAAGTACATGATGGAGGTATCGTTGTATCAATACATGCTTCAACACGCATTAAATCTATAGATAAATCTCCTTCAAATCCTGTTCCTGCACCTCCATAGCTAAGTTCTATGTAGATCACTTGCCCCAAATACGCACTTAAATTCACACCTATTGGAGTCCATGCATCTGTATCAGCAGTTTGCAAATCTCCTGTCCAAGTAAATTCAGTTGTAAATGGTCCTGTTGGACTTGTTCCAACGTTTACATTTAATGTTCCTATATCATCTCCGAAAGCATGAAGGTAAAATGATAATTCTACATCATCAACTACCGTAGTTAAATCTATTGCTGGGCTTATTGCAGAGGCAATACCCGTTGAGTTTCCTGATGCTTCATATTCTAAGTGATTTCCACCACTAAAAGATGCCGATGGACCAGTTCCTCCAGAGTTACCGCCTCCAGCAGTAATGTCCCAATTTCCATTAGAACCGTCAAAACCTGTTCCTGTCCAACCTGCTGGTGGATCTGTTTCAAAATCTTCTATAAATACAAAACCAGGTGCACCTGCTGCACTACAACTTACTCCAACTGGAGCTGCTGGTAGTGTTAAGAAGTTAACTGGACCTGTCCAAGTACTGAAAACGCCTCCGCCACAATCTGCTCGTACATATACTTCGTACGCGGTGTTAGGGCTTAAAGCTGAAGCCGCATATGGAGCATTGGTTGTTACTGCTGTACCTGAACCTGTTGGAATCCCTGTTCCTGCTGGTTGAATAGCAACTTCCCATGCTGTTTCACCATTATTTGGTGTCCAACTGATGTCAGCACTAGTATCTGTAACATTCGCTACTGCTAAAGCAGATGGAGCAATACAGAAAGAACCACAGGTTTCTACACGCACTAAATCTATAGATAAATCTCCTTCAAATCCTGTTCCTGCACCTCCATAGCTAAATTCTACATATATAACTTGACCTAAATACGCACTTAAATCAATTCCTATCGGAACCCATGCGTCTGTGTCTGCTGTTTGTAATTCTCCAATCCAAGCATATTCGTTTGTAAATGGTCCTGTTGGACTTGTTCCAACGTTTACATTTAATGTTCCTATATCGCCTCCAAAAGCATGAAGGTTGAATGATAATTCTGCGCCATCAGTTGCTGTAGATAAATCTATTGCTGGACTTATTGCAGAGGCAATAGCCGTTGAGTTTCCTGATGCTTCATATTCTAAGTGAGTTGCTCCACTGAAAGATGCAGATGGACCAGTTCCACCAGAGTTTCCACCTCCAGCAGTAATATCCCAATTTCCATTGGAACCATCAAAGCCTGTTCCTGTCCAACCTAAAGGTGGATTGTCTTCAAAATCTTCTGAAAAGATGAACGTAGAAGTTCCTGAAGCACATGTTACACCAACTGGAGCTGGCGGAGGCAAGTTATCTGTTGTAAATGTGAATGGTCCAGCCCAAATGCTAAATCCATTTACACCACAATCTGCTCGTACATATACTTCATATGTTGTAGAACCGTTGAGACTTGTTGCCATATACGGCGCATTGGTTGTTACTGCCGTACCCGAACCTGTTGGTTCGCCTGTTCCTACTGGTTGTATTACAATTTCCCATGCAGTTTCACCATTGTTTGCATCCCAGCTAATATCTGCTGTTGTTGTCGTAACATTTGCGGCAGATAAGTTACTTGGAGCAATACAGAAAGAACCACAGGTTTCTACACGCATAAAATCTATGGATAAGTCTCCTTCAAATCCTGCTCCTGTTCCTCCATAGCTAAATTCTACATATATAACTTGACCTAAATATGCACTTAAGTCAACTCCAACTGGAACCCATGCATCTGTATCAGCATTTTGCACATCTCCTGTCCAAGTTAATTCAGTGTTGAAAGGTCCTGTTGGACTTGTTCCAACATTTACATTTAAGGTTCCTATATCTCCTCCAAAAGCATGAAGGTAGAAAGATAATTCTGCTGCATCAGTTGCTGAAGATAAATCTATTGCTGGACTTATTGCAGATGCAATAGTCGATGAGTTTCCTGACGCTTCATATTCTAAGTGAGTTCCACCGTTAAAAGATACTGATGGACCTGTTCCTCCTGAGTTACCGCCTCCAGCAGTAATATCCCAATTTCCATTAGAACCGTCAAAACCTGTTCCTGTCCAACCTGCTGGTGGATTTACTTCAAAATCTTCTGTGAATAAGAATGTAGAAGTTCCTGAAGCACATGTTACACCAACTGGTGCTGGTGGAGGTAAGTTTAATGTTGTAAAGTTAATTGGCCCTACCCAGTTGCTAAATCCATCTACGCCGCAATCTGCACGTACATATACTTCATAAGCGGTAGAAGCTGTTAAGCTTGTCGCCAAATATGGGGCATTGGTAGTCACCGCAGTTCCTGCTCCTGCTGGAACACCAGTTCCTGCTGGCTGAATTGCAACTTCCCATGCTGTTTCTCCATTGTTCGCATCCCAGCTAATATCTACTGATGTTGCACCTACATTGGCAACAGCTAGGTTTGAAATGTCTATACAAGCAGGTGGCGTTGCGGAAGTAATTGTTGGCGCATCTGCGCAAAAGCCCCATTGCCAACCTCCATTATCATCATAAGATAAACGATAGCGGAATCCTGTTTGTTGTGTTGCAGTGAATCCAACGGTATTCAATGGATCACTCGTAAAAGAATCTCTACCTCCAGTACAAAAATCTGCAAAAGGTTGATCGGCACTTGCAGCAAGTTCTTGCCATACAACCCAAGCGGCTGCATCGGCATCCCAATATTCTAGATTTAATGTAGCTCCGAGCTGATTGTAAGTGTAATCAACGTTTACAATAAGCCAAGTTTCTCCTGCTGTAAATGCAGCAGAAACGTCTATGATAGGCGACTCAGCAGCTATATTATTAACGGCTATACTACCCGCATCATCATCATCGTAAGCAAAGTTTGCTGTCAATGTTGGATCGGCTTCAAAAGCGTTCGGGTCGGCATCATATGTTCCAGTGACCGACCAGTTGGTATTAGGCCAACCAGCAGCCTGATTTAGTACTTGAGAATATGCAAACGTACTGAAGAACGCGAGCATACATAACAAGGTAATTTTTTTCATAAAAAAGTTGGTTAATAGTTAGTAGCCCTAAAAATAGTAAAAAAATATAAACTTAACTTTACTTTAACACTTTAGTTGAAAAAATAGCCTTTTAGTTGTTAAATTTCAATTGTATGTATACCGGAAAATGATCGCTGTAACCTCCTAAATATTTTCTGCCAGCATAGGTTCTGAAAGGATTTCCTTTGTATTTGCCTTTCCACTGTGTTAAAAAGTATTCGTCAAAGATATCTGCGGAAGCAAAACTATGCGTATCTTTTTTATAATCAAAAAAGTTTGTAGTGAAGATAATTTGATCAAATAGATTCCATTCGCCTTTGTAGTTTAAACTACCTTTATATAAGGTTAATAGTTTTTCCATCGGATTGTACAAATCAGTATCCATTAAATACTTATGCACGCTGTCACTTGTGGGATCATCATTAAAATCGCCCATAATAATAATGTGTGGATCTTGTTCTTCGGCTTGAATGTAGTTTATTTTTTCACGAACGGTTTCTGCTGCTTTGATGCGTTTGTGTGCCGTTTCGTCCGCGCCGTCTCTACGAGATGACCAATGATTGACAAATATGTGAATGAGTTCGTTATTGAGTAATCCTTTTACATATAATGTATCACGTGTAAAATCGCGCTTGCCATCTTCATTATATAATAGTATAGGAATGGATTCTGATGTAATTACTTCGAAGTATTCTGTTTGATATAATAAACCAACATCTATGCCGCGCTCGTCTGGCGAGTTGTAATGCACAAAATCATAATCGTATTCTTGAAGCTTCTCGGATTCAACCAAATCTCGAAGTACTTTTTTATTTTCTACCTCAGCAACACCTAAAATTACAGGAGCATTTTGAGCTTCTTCAGGACCTAAACCTGCAATGGCTGAACCTAATTTATAAATTTTCTTTTCATAGCGCTTGGGCGTCCAATTACGATCCGAATTTGGTAAAAAATCATTATCTAATGCATATTGATCGTCAAACGTATCAAATAAGTTTTCAAGATTATAAAATGCTACTGTATGATATTTCCGAATCGTATTTTTTTTCTCCATAAAGACCTATAAAGTTAGTTTATAAGCATAAAAGTACTAAAATCAATAAAGGAAATGTGTAACTTTGCCTTTTAATTTTATCTATGCTAGAGAAGAAAACCATTGCGTACGAGCGCGCCGTCCTTATTGGAGTGATTACAAAAGATCAAGATGAAGCCAAATCAAAAGAGTATTTGGACGAGCTTGAGTTTTTAACGTACACAGCTGGCGGTGAAGTCGTAAAACGTTTTACACAGAAGATTGATATTCCGAATCCGAAAACATTTATCGGAACTGGAAAAATGGAAGACGTAGAACAATTTGTAAAGTCAAATGATATTGGCTCCGTTATTTTTGATGATGAGTTGTCTCCATCACAACAAAAAAATATTGAACGTTTATTGAAATGTAAGATTATTGACCGAACAGGATTGATCTTAGATATTTTTGCACAGCGCGCTAAAACAAGTTATGCACGCACACAAGTAGAATTGGCACAATACCAATATTTATTACCGCGATTGACAGGTTTATGGACACACTTGGAACGTCAACGAGGTGGAATTGGAATGCGCGGACCTGGAGAAACCGAGATTGAAACCGATAGACGTATTGTAAGAGATAAGATTGCCTTATTGCGTAAAAAAATGGTTACGATTGATAAGCAAATGGCGGTTCAACGTGGAAATAGAGGCGCATTGGTACGAGTAGCGTTGGTAGGATATACCAATGTTGGAAAATCTACCTTGATGAATGTTATTAGTAAGAGTGACGTGTTTGCCGAAAATAAATTGTTTGCAACACTTGATACGACCGTTCGTAAAGTGGTGATTGGAAATTTGCCATTTTTATTGAGTGATACGGTTGGATTTATCAGAAAGTTACCGACACAACTGGTCGATTCGTTTAAAAGTACGTTGGACGAAGTGCGCGAAGCCGATTTGTTATTGCACGTAGTTGATATTTCGCATCCTAATTTTGAAGATCATATTGCTTCGGTGAATCAGATTTTGAGCGAAATTAAAAGCGCGGACAAACCTACGATTATGGTGTTTAATAAGATTGATGCATATACATACGAAACTATTGATAGTGACGATTTGGTAACCGAAAAAACCAAAGCACATTACACACTAGAAGATTGGAAAAAAACATGGATGAATTCTTCTGCGGAGGAAGTTTTATTCATCTCTGCCATCAACAAAGAAAATTTAGACGAGTTTAAGCGAAAAGTGTATAATGTGGTTAGAGAAATCCACGTAACACGCTTTCCGTACAACAATTTTCTCTATCCCGATTATGAGGAATTGACATAATTTTAACATCAAAATAAAGGAAATGCTTGCGAGTGTTTCCTTTTTTTATTTATATTTATGTCAAATTATGCTCAAAACCACAAACTTACCATAGCATAATTTCCCTTTTTTTATCCCTCACTTTTTTAAAACTGATTCAGTTGTATGTTTTCTATGGACGAAAATTGTACAACGATCATATAGCACGTGTTATCCGAAAAACGAACGAGTAGGAATTAGTATTAATATAATATGTTATGAAAAAAAGTGTACAGAAACTTTCCTTACAGAAGAAAGCAATTTCAATGTTGACAATGCCCGTATATGGTGGACTTCAAAAAGATACCACGCAGTATACCAATATGTCCGGATGCTGTACTACGCATGATCCAATTACAATG
Organism: uncultured Kordia sp.; assembly: GCA_964535135.1. GTDB lineage: Bacteria > Bacteroidota > Bacteroidia > Flavobacteriales > Flavobacteriaceae > Kordia. The sequence goes on along the minus strand of CAZHSA010000003.1, from coordinate 24,480 downwards.
AACTGCGGAAGATAGTTTTTCTCATTTTCCTATGATTAATTACAATATATGATGTTTCAGAAGAAATGTCATGCATACAAACCTAAAAATTTATACCATGAAAAAAAGTTTAAAAAAATTAGCCTTAAACAAAAAAGCAGTATCAAACTTACACGAAATGATTAAAGGTGGCGGAAGAGCCAGTGGAAGCATTCACACAATTAATGATCCTACAGCAAATACGGGATGTTTTGATTGTCCTCCAACTACCATTCGTTAAAAAATTATCTATCCTTTAAAATTTAAAATCATGAAAAAAAATCTAAAAAAACTAGCATTAAACAAAAAAGCAGTGTCAAGTTTAACTGTAAAAGTTACAGGAGGATTTGCCAGAGCTGACAAAACTGGTGGCCCATTAACATGTACCGATCCAACTTTACGAACATTATGTTACCACTGTCCAGCTGAAGAAAGATAACACTCAATTAGTAACCATAAAATTTAAAATCATGAAAAAAAACTTAAGAAAACTTGCGCTAAACAAAAAATTAGTATCTGACTTGTCTGTAGAAGTAAAAGGTGGATTGGCTAGAATTCCAATTGACGAAAAAACTTCAGATACATTTACTACGGGACCAACAGGCCCAACGGCACAAACTTTTTGTTATATCTGTCCAGCAGAAAGATAACATTCAATTCACAACCATAAAATTTAAAATCATGAAAAAAAGTTTAAAAAAACTTGCGCTAAACAAAAAATCAGTATCCGATTTATCTACAAAAGTAAAAGGTGGATTGGGCTCTATTACGATTGAAGATAAAACTTCTGACACATTTACTACAGGACCAACGGGACCAACAGCTATGACTATGTGTTACATTTGCCCAGTTCGGGAAAGATAAATTTTACAATAAATTAAAACTTATAATTATGAAAAAAAGTTTAAAAAAATTAGCCTTAAATAAAAAAGCAGTTTCTAACTTAACAGTAGAAAAAATTGGTGGAGCAGCTCCAGGAAGATCTGATGATATTTTAAGTTGTACAGATCCAACAAAATTGACTTGGTGTTACCATTGTCCAGCAGATCCTATTAAAGTTCCAACTGGAGATCCGATTGATACTTTCTAGTTAATTGTATTATTAAAATAAAGAAGCTATTTCATAACCAGAAATAGCTTCTTTTGTATTTATATGTAATAAAATAACTTTTAAATTACAGTAGATTATATCCTATTTCAACACCTACTCTTTTGATCCACAAACAAATGGTATGTTTGATCCAGCATCACAATCATTCGAACAATTTAGCAAAGTGCATCTGTAAGCAGTTTGAAAAGGAGTACAACCATCACTACAGCCCGTTGTAAACTCTCCGCCTTTGTATACTTCAAGATTCAAATTTGAAATTGAACTCTTTTTTAATTTTAAAGATTTGATATTTCGTTTTTTCATAAAAATTTTATTTAAGAGGTTTTGATTCTAAATGTTAACTTCAATAATTATGCTTTTACTCTAATTATATGTACCATTATCACAGTTACTAGTACAATCTTGTAATGTACATCTAAAAGCAGTTTGCAAAGGAGTACAACCATCACTACAACCCGTTGTAAATCCTCCACCTTTGTAAACTTCAAGATTTAAATTTGAAATTGAACTCTTTTTTAATTTTAAAGATTTGATATTTCGCTTTTTCATAAAAATTTTTGTTTAAGAGATTTTGTTTATCAATGATAGTTTAAATAAACAGCATTTAAAATTATTGATAATCGTAATTTATAAACGACGACATATCTCTTAAATAAAAACAAATTCTCAGAAAAGGATGTCACTTAGATGTTGGCAGAAAGAAAATAGATTTTAATTTAAGATCACTTTTTTTGAATAGAAGATAAAACTGATATAATGTTACCTTGAAGAATTTTAAAAAAAAGCTGAAAATTTTATTACAATTCAAAGAGCTACCTATCTTCTTCAATCCAAGTACCTACAATTCCTTTGCTTCCTATACTATATCCCAAACGATAGCTTCCTTCTTTTAGCATTTCAATATATTTTCCTGGTGCGGGAATAATGCCGT
>CAZHSA010000003.1:20931-22320 GCA_964535135.1 uncultured Kordia sp. | reverse complement strand
TAGCTTCCTTCTTTTAGCATTTCAATATATTTTCCTGGTGCGGGAATAATGCCGTTGTCGCGAAGAATAGCATTGTATGCTGCCACCTTTGTATCAGACAAAGCAATTCCGTTTTGTGTAATGCTATTGCCATCAATTAATAGTTTTAGTTTTTCATTTGCAGAAGCAATATGTCCTTTTTCGTATAAATCATTGAATACTTTTTTAATACGAGCATTCAAGCCAATTACCACAATATGATTTGCTTGTTTGTAAAATGAAAAGTCAGCATTTGATTGAATTCCTGCATTGCGAAGCATTCGGCTGTACTTTTTATATTGTGCTTCTGTAAGTTCTGTTCCGTTGCTATACATACGATCTTTTTCAGCAGTAAAAGTGACTTCAGTGGTTGATTTGATTAAATTATCTTCTAACAAAGAAGCCAATAGATTTTCTTGGACTTCTGGCCAAATCCAATTAAGATTTGAACCAGAAGTTGCTGTATATTTTGTTTTAGGATCGTCCAACAAACCTTTGATGTAAGAACTCACGCCACCTTTGTGACGTGCTTGTTCTTCCAATCGTTTTGCTTCGCGTTCTATACGTTTTGCTTCGCGCTCTACACGTTTTGCAGAACGTTTTATACGCTCTTGCTCTCGTTTTATGCGCTCGTTTTCGCGCTCTGCCATTCTTTTTGTACGTTCTGCTTCACGCAATGCTTGTCGTTCCAATCGCTCTGCTTCACGTTGCATACGATCTGCTTCTACGCGCATTCGATCTGCTTTACGTTGCATGCGCTCACGCTCAACTTTTACATTACTTCCAGTAATAATAAGCTTGGCATCTTTTCCTAAAGCGCTGATTTTCGCTGCCAAATCTGGCGAAGCTACGTTTAAATCCACCGTCATGCGTAAGTTTTTCTCTGTCAACTTCACATAATATACTTTTTCGTCGTTGCTCCATTTAGAATATCCTTTGCCGATATCCATATTTTTCCCTCCGAGTGTATTTTCAATAAGTGTTTTCAACTTTGCATACCTGTTTTTTGGAAAACGCGCTCGAAATTTATAGTCATCATCTGTTTTACTGATAGACACGGAAGTGTTTTCATTGTTCGTACGACTCTTGATAGTACTGTTATAGTTAGAACCGGAAGTACTTGACGAGGATGAACTTGTAGATGGTGGCGCTGGTGGTTCTTCTTGTGCAAATCCTACTTGAAATACTAAAACTAGGACTACTATTGTTGCTATGATTGAATGTTTCATTTGTTCGTTTTTAATTTCTGTTAATGTCAAATGCAGTTCGCATCATGAAAATTTGTGATTTCCTCAAAAAACTGATAGATGCTCGTGTCATTTGTTCGTTTTTAATTTCTGTTAATGTCAAATGCAGTTCGCATCATGAAAA
>CAZHSA010000003.1:0-20831 GCA_964535135.1 uncultured Kordia sp. | reverse complement strand
ATTTCTGTTAATGTCAAATGCAGTTCGCATCATGAAAATTTGTGATTTCCTCAAATAATTGATAGATGCTCGTGTCATTTGTTTTCTTTTAATTTTTGATGAATGTTCATTTTAATTTGTGACGATTTTAAAAGTCAATCCAACACCGCGCGTGCTTTCAATAGCTATGGCTGCATCTTTTTTAAAGTATTTCCGAAGTCGGCTAATGAATACATCCATGCTTCTTCCAGAAAAGAAATCGTCATTTCCCCACACATTTTCAAGAACGTCTTCTCGTTTGATGAGCTGGTTTTTGTGATCGTAGAAATACTGAATGAGTTGCGCTTCTTTTTCAGTAATTCGTTGTGTTTCTCCATTGAATTTCAATTGATAATTTACGGTGTCAAATACATACTTTCCAATCGCGTATTGCTGTTCGTTTTTTGATGAAATACTATTTTTTTGCGTTCGTTTCAGTATATTTTTCAAGCGTAAAACCAAAATATCAGCTTCAAATGGTTTGACGATATAATCGTCGGCTCCGAGTTTTAATCCTCGTATTTTATCTTCTTTCATCTTCTTGGCAGTCAAAAAGATGAAGGGAATTTCTGGGTTGTGTTGAATCACTTTTTCCGCTAATGAAAAACCGTCTAGTTTAGGCATCATCACATCAAATACACAAATATCAAAGGCATTTTCTTCTTGATGTTCGTCCGAAGTAAAAAACGCTAACGCTTCTTCTCCATCGGTTGCCCAAGTCACATTAAAATGATGAATTAGTAAGTACTGTTTTAAAATACTTCCAAAATCATAATCATCTTCTGCGAGTAAAATGTTGGTTTTTTGCATTAGTTAATTGGTATTAAGATGGTAAACGTGGTTCCTTTTTCTATTTCGCTTTGCACAGTAATGGTTCCGTCATGCGCATCTACAATTTGACTCGTATAATACAATCCAAGCCCTAAACCTTTCACATTATGCACATTTCCGTGACTCACTCTGTAAAATTTATCAAATATTTGCGATTGATCTTCTGTTGCAATTCCCACACCATTATCCGTAATTTCAATGTAATATTCGTTGCCTTTTACCGATGTTTCTATGATAATTTCTGTTTGCGGATTTCCATATTTTACCGCATTTTCCAAAACATTGAAAAGCGCTGTTGTAAAGTGAAATGTGTCTATTCGCAATAACACTTCTTCACTACATATATTATTTATAATCGTTAAATTACGTTGTTGCGTAGACAATTGAAAATCTGCAATCAAATCTTCAAAATATACATTGTCTATCACGGAATCTTTCGACAATATTATGTCGTTGGCACTGAGACTGTTCGTTAATACTTGATCGATGAGTTTTTGCAAGCGTGTATTTTGTCTGTCTACAATATTTAAAGTATGATCAAACGCTTCAGCAGAATTGCGAATTTCGTTGTTTTTTAAACTTTTTGAAGCCACACCTAAGGTAGCCAACGGCGTTTTCAATTCGTGTGTAATATTGTTGATAAAGTCGGTTTTTACTTCCGTGATCTTTTTCTGTTTGATTAAATTTTTAATCGAATAATAAAGCAATCCAACCACAAATAACATGAGCAAGACTGAAAATACGAGCAAGATTCCCATACGGCGAAACACGATGCTTTGCCAATCGACAATTAAAATAACATCGCGCATTTTTAATTCTAAATCGAGTGATTTTGTATAAATATTGTCACCTTCTTGTGCCACATATCCAAACTCCGTGTACGTACGTGAACTTTTGATGACACTTGAGTTTTCATCATTAAAATCATCACCCAAAATTGCCACATGCTTTTCTTTTGCATACGGAAAAATGCTATCACTTTCTTGCCCATCAAACAATACAATGCTAGAAATTTGTCTTTGATAGCGAATTTCGTAGCCCAAATTAATGGTTTCCAATTCTTTTCTGTAGCGTTCCATATACAAAGCGTTCACGCTATCGCCAGCGGCTTGAAGCCTTTGAATGACATCAGCTTTACCAATTCGCCCATTTTTATAATCACTCAAATGAAGTTGCAAGTCTTCGCCTAGAATATCTACTAACGAATCCAATTCAGGATGATTGTCAATATCAGAAATTGCATCGTCTGTTTCTTTAATAAATGCACGTTTTTTGAGCTGATATGCATTTTCTACCAAATAGGCTTGAATACCCGAAAGCGCAAGTAACGTAGCAATTGATGCAATGATTAATATGGTGATTTTGTTTTTCATGTATTATTGGTTCGTTGGCAGTTTCAACAATTCAAAAGTAGCAATTCGGAAATGAGTAACCATAAAAAACACATTCGTTAACCGATTATTAACCTACACATTGCTGAAAGCCCTTGTGTGTACTTGGTTTTCGGTTTTGTGTTAACGGAAGTTCTGTTTATGTGAAGAAGTGTATTAACGGAGTTATTAACGATTTTAGATTTACGATTTTTTGAAACGCCTTCGCGAGAATTATACACTGAGCCTGTCGAAAAGAACAATTCATGACAAAAAAACGCACAACAGCTTGCAAAACAATGACTAATTTGGAATCTCATACCAAATCAACCTAATTCTAAAAAAATATAAATACTTTTACCAAAACGAAAACGGTGAAATGGAGGCAACAAAAAAGTAACATTGCAATCGGAATTTTATTTCTGATCACTTTTGTAATCGTACTTCGCAATCCTGCAGTAACTTTTCCAGATTCGCAAGGATATCTAGAAATGCACATCATCCGTACGCCTGGCTATCCACTATTTCTTCAAATTGTACAAGCCATTTTTGGAGTTTATTTTAAGACTGCCATGATTGTTATTCAAATTCTATTTGGCTGTTTTAGCATTTATTATTTCATTCATAAGTTACGATCAAGTCACATTTTAAATGAATTTTTTAGTGTTTGCTTAGCATTTGTATTGCTGTTGCCATTCATTACAGGTTTAAAAATTGCCAATAACATTCTCACAGAATCACTTTCCTATTCTTTATACCTGATCATCGTTGCAAAATTCATCGCATTTTTCCTTTCAAAACAACAAAAAGAACTCTATACATCATTGCCCATTTTAGCAATATTACTCATAACGCGATATCAATTTGTGTTTTTTATTCCTATTGGATTAGGACTTATTTTTTGGGTAAGTTACGCTCAAAAATCATTCAAAAAATATGCACGTATTAGTGTATTATTTATAACGCTTCCGCTGATTACGTCCTTGGCAGATAAAACCTATCACAAAATCGTTCACGGTCATTTTGTAAGTACACCATGGACAGGAATGAGTATCATTACACCGATACTATTTGTGACTGATGCAGAAGATGCAACTGTGTTAGAAACGCTGCAGGAAAAGGAATTTTTCAACAATGTCTATCAAGATTTGGCGGAAAAGCAAATGAACATCAACCATTTAAAAGTGCCTTCAAACGATACACCAACCCTATATTACATTAAAAATTACGCGAACATTCAAATGGGACCGATTTTTAAAAACGGAGAAGCACTTTTAGATACTACATTGACCAAAACAGAAAAATTTATTGCTTTAGATCAATTCATAAATAAGGTTTCCAAACCGTTACTTTTTGACAATTTCTCAAAGTGGAGACGCATATATACTGGCAACGCTATTTTTGGTTTTGGAGGTTTTAAATATGCACTTCTCTACTTTTTAATTGCAATCTATAGTTTTATAGTGTTGCTAAAACGTGATCAGGCTGAATATAAAATCATAGGACTTAGTTCGCTATTCGTTATTGCAAACGTGCTCATCGTTGCTATCGGAATGCACGCAGTCGTTCGCTTTACTTTTTACAGCGATTGGGTATTATTCTTCACGATTTTCGTATTATTGAATTCGCTTAACAAAAAAAGGTATGAATCCTGAATTATCTGTTGTAATGCCCTGTCTCAATGAAGCTGAGACCTTGGAAATCTGTATCAAAAAAGCACAGGGTTTTTTTGAGAAACATCAAGTCAATGGTGAAGTGGTCATTGCCGATAACGGAAGCACAGATGGTTCGCAAGCCATTGCCGAACGTTGCAATGCACGCATAGTTCCTGTTACTGAAAAAGGCTATGGAAATGCGCTCAAAGGTGGCATCAATGCGGCAAAAGGAAAATTTATCATCATGGGCGATGCAGACGATAGTTACGACTTTTCTAAGTTGGAATTGTTTGTAAAAAAACTCCGAGAAGGCTACGACTTAGTAATGGGAAATCGTTTCAAAGGCGGCATCAAAAAAGGAGCGATGCCATTTTTACATAAATATTTGGGAAATCCTGTCTTGTCGTTTATTGGAAGACTCTTTTTTAATATTAAAATTGGTGATTTCCACTGTGGATTGCGCGGTTTTTCCAAAGAAGCGTTTCTCAAAATGCAACTCAACACTACTGGAATGGAATTCGCTTCCGAAATGATTGTAAAATCGAAGCTCAACGGATTGACGATTGCAGAAGTTCCTACCATTTTATCTCCTGACGGACGTACACGTCCGCCACACTTAAACACCTGGCGCGATGGTTGGCGACACTTACGATTTTTATTGCTATACAGTCCGCGATGGCTGTTTCTATATCCCGCATTTTTGTTGATTATTGTAGGAACGGTTTTGTCTACTTTATTAATTATTGAACCACTAAATTTCAACGGAATTGTCTTTGATGTGCACACGCTTTTATATACAGCAAGTGCAGTTATCATTGGGTTTCAATTTTTGATGTTTTATGGTTTAACCAAAATTTTTGCGGTTGAAAACGGATTGCTTCCCAAAAGTGATCGGTACAACAAACTCTTCAAATTTTTCAATCTGGAAAAAGGCTTGATCGTTGGTTTTTTGACCTTTGCTTTGGGAATTTACCTCAGTATTGCAGGATTTTTAGATTGGAAAACAACGGGCTTTAGCGATTTAAAACCTGTGGAAACTTTGCGTACAATTGTTCCTGCGGTATTTACTATTATGCTAGGATTGCAAATCATTCTTTTTAGTTTCTTCTTTAGTATTTTGGGTTTGAAGCAGCAAAGAAAACCTAACATTGAAGCTTAAATACACACATTTTTCATGCAAGGAGGACCATTTAATATTCATACACCCAACCAAAAAGTATATTTAACAACTGGAATATACGGTATACGAGTACTAGGCGGTTGGAGTGTTCGCGTTCGTGATTTTTCGATGTCTTTAAAAATAGAGAATACGAATATTGTTATTGAATCCAAAAAGACAATCTGGCGAGAGCAGTATTATGCATTCAAACAAAGAACAACAAAAATAATGGTGATAGATGTTCAATATTCAGGAAATTACACCATTGAATTTAAAAACCCTAAAAGTTTGTGGGTAAGAAGGTCAAACCAGCTTTTGATGTGGTTTTTTGAAAAAGAAATTCCGAATGAAAGTTTGGAAATTTGTATTGGGTGATTAAATTTACATCACTAATCAAAACTCCAATCGTACCATAAAATTAGGTGTTCGTCCTAAGGAAATTTTATCAATGGTTCGCAATTGAAATTCAGCATTTTGCGTGTTGAGAATGACACGATAATTTCGATTTAAAATATTTCGCTGGTTGTACATATTCAATAAAGAAACTCCAAAAGACGCTTTTAAATCCTTATTCTTAAAAGGCTTTATTTTATACTTTGCAGAAAAATCTAAGCGATGATAAGGTTGCAAACGCTCGCCATTTCGTTCTCCATATTGAATGACAATATTTTCTGCTGTATCACCTTCCAAACCTGTAGCCAAGGTATACGGACGCGAAGTTCGGTAACGCCAACCTAATGACAATTCCAAATTGCCAAATTTTGCCGATTGCACGAATGATACATAATGTCGAATGTCAAAATTTCCGTCAAATGGAAGCGTATTGTTTAAATCGTCAAATTGAAATTCGTTTTGTGTATAGGCATAACTTACTAAACTCGTAAAGTTATAGAAGCGCTTTTTAACCAATACATCCAAACCAAAAATAGTACTTTCTCCAACAGACAATCCAGTAGTTTCTATATCAAAACCACGCGTAAGTGACGTCAAATTGTTTATTTTTTTATAATATGCTTCTGCATCTACATTCCATGAATCGTACTGAAAACTTCCTCCTAAACTTACTTGTTCACTGCGCAAGACGGGAATTTCCTCATCTGTAGAAACCCAAACTTGATTCTCCAATCCAAAGTCTTGTGTTTCAAACTCCGTAATCTGACTTACAAATTGATATTGGCGTTCCGCAGAAAAAACCGCATTAAAAGTATCGTTGATCTTTTTTGAAACATGAATTCGTGGTTCTACAAAGAATTCGCCAATTTCTGTCGCATAACTTCCGCGAATGCCTGAAAAAATAGTCCAATCGTTCCACTTGAAACGATGTTCGCCAAAAAGTGCGTGAAGCGTATTTTTAGAATTTTCAGAAGTAACTAAAAAATCAGGATCAAAAATTACATCTGATTCTCGTCCGATTGCATAATCGAGTTCGTTCATAATCAACTCATAACCGCCTATAAACCGATGTTGCTTGTTGAGTGTGTAAGTTGCTTGTGCGTGCAGTCCAATTTCGGAAATACCATTTTCTTTGACTGTTTTATAATCAAATAAATTAGACAATAATTCTTCACCCAAATACTCAAAATTATACTGTGAAGTTGTCAAATTTAGTGCTGTAGCAACATTTTTATTCCACACATGTTCCCAAGAAATCCCAATCCCGAAATTATTAATATTTAATCTGTCGTCCGTGCGACGGTTAATTTCATCAAACTGCGACACAAAATCGAGATCATTTTTAGAAGCGATGGCGCTAACTTCAAGTGTACTGTCTTCACTAAGTTCTGCAATGACTTTTCCTGTAAAATCTATAAAATAAAAAGAATTATTGGTGCGCGAAAGCATGTCGCTAAACGTTCCTGTATTGTCTGTAATTTTGGTGTTTTGAAAAATTTGTTCTGAAAATTCATCAAACGTAACAGTTTCAAAAGCGTCTGAATACGAACGCCGAAACGAAGCAATAACCGCTGTTTTTTCGCCGATAGGTTGTTGTACAAACGCATCTACATAAATCATATTGGCGCCCAATCCGACGACCGTTTTTTTCGGAATATTGTTTTTTGATTCAATATCAATCACACCCGAAATATGATTCCCGTAGCGGGAAGGCGCAGCGTTTTTATAAATCGTTACATTATCAATCAAATATGGATTAAAGGAAGAAATCATTCCAAAAAAGTGATCGTATTGATACATTTTAATGCCGTCCCAAAGTATTAAATTTTGGTCGGGCGTGCCACCGCGAATGTTTAGTCCTGTAGAAGTTTCGTCGGGACTTTGAATGCCTGGAATTAATTGCACACTTTGCATGACATCCGCTTCTACAAAGCCCGGAAGCACTTGAAAATCTTTGGGTGTGGCTTCAATGGCGCCATCAATGGTTTTCAAAAATCCTGTGGTGAGATAATTGGCAATAACGACTTCTTCTAAATCAATTGTGCGTTCAACGATATTCGCTTTTTTGGGTGGTTTTAGAATGTATGAAGTGGATGTAATTTTTCGAAACACCAAGTTGGTTTGCTGCGAAATAATGTCTAAGGTTTCCGAAAGTGTTTCTGGTAATTTTTGAAGCGTAATGACTTTATCCTGCACAATTTTAGAATTGTATGATATGCTAACTTCAAAGCGTTTTTCTACATCGGAAAGCACTGTTTTGAGTGGCGTATTTTTGTAAGTATTCGGTTGCTGTTGCGAATATGCATAGGAAAAACAGATAAGTAACAGATATACCAAATATGCTTTTTTCATTTACTTTTTTGTGAGCGTCACTAGGTTCGTATTCAGCGTGTAATCAATATCCATGGCTTCAAAAACAGTTTGCAATGCTACTTTGAGATTCGTGTTTGTAAAACGACCTGTAAAGCGTTCTTGTGTAAATTTTTCTTTGTTTTTTATAGTGATTTCATATTGATTTTCCAGCGCGTCCAATACTTCCAAAAGCGGTGTTTCTGTAAAGGAACTTAGACCAGACATCCACGTTTTTTCTGTGGTATTGAATGTCCAGCTAGTTACAGTAGCATTGTAGGTTCTCACTGCTTTTCCCTTGGTTAACATGTGTGTTTTTTGGGCGGAATTGATCACATTTACTTTTCCAGAAAAGCATTGTACTTCTAAGAAATTTGTATTCGTGTCTATATTGAATTCTGTGCCTAAAACTTCTACAGTTCCTTCTGTGGTGATGACTTTAAAAGGCGCACCTTTTGTAACTTTAAAATACGCTTCTCCGTCTAAATGCAATGTTCGATTATTATTATAATTGTCTTTATCGTAATGCAACGTTGACTTTGCGTTTAACATCACTTCTGAACCATCAGGAAGGTTGATGGCAAGTTGTTTTCCAAAATCGGTTTGGTAGTTCATCGTAGAATTCTTCAAGAAAAAATACATTCCAACTAAAATAATTAAGGAAGCTGCTGCTGCATACACATAGCGGAAATTTAGTTTTTTCACTTTTGGTTGTGACGCTATTTTTTCTTTGATCCTTGCCAATACTGCTTCTTCATCATACGCAGGATCTTTTAATTTTTCCGTCGCGTTGATGATTTTAGCATAGGTTTTATAGGCTTGTGTTTGCTCAAAAGCCTGTGTTTCTTCGGGAGATAATTCTCCACTAAGCCATTTAGCTAAATCAATTTCGGTATGTTCTTCACGATTCTTCATGTGCTCTTAACTTTATAGACAACTCAATATTGGTTTACCCTACCTTTTAAATATTGCCAATTTCTTTTCGCATTACTTTCAATGCATTGTGCATGCGTTTTTCTACAGCTTTCTTTGAAATATTGAGGAATATTGCAATTTCAGCATAGGTTTTTTTGTCGATTCGATTCAATAAAAAAACTTCGCGTTGTTTTTCGGATAAACTGGCAATAGCATTTTCTAGTTTTTGCATGAATTCTTTTTCTTCCAATAAAAATTCAGGACTTTCTACATCTACTTCCGATGTTTTAGTTTGTTCGTGTTGCCATACTATTTTTTGATGTTTTACCACGTTTAAAAATGTGTTGTTGGCAACTCTTTTAAGGAAGAAGAGCGCATTTGCAAAAGGAATCTTTTTACAGTTTTTCCACAATTTAATATAGGCTTCTTGCACCAAATCTTCTGCTAAATTTGCATCGCCACATTTATAAAAAATATAATTGCGCAAGGTTCTAGAATGTTGCCTAAAAAGTGCATCAAAATTTTCGGTTTCGCAGACTGATTTTTCGGGTTTCAAGATATAAACGATTGGTATGAGTTATTGCTTGTTTCAAAAGTATATAAAATAAATTAATATGTAAAAGTTTGTAAATCAATAATTTATATTTTTATTTTTACTTTTTTTTGAATAAAGGTAGGGTGAATTTTTATCCAGTTGTCTATAAGTCGTACATCCAAAAACAAACAAATCAAAATTAAATATCTATGAAAAATTTTCTAAAATTCTCTATGGTTTTGGCACTAGCCGTTTTTACGTTTTCGTGTAGTAATGACAATACTGACGTTATTCCTGAAGAACCAGAAAGTACCGAAACGAATGCACTCATTAAAGCAAATTTAAACACATATGCACAAAATGCAGTTTCTACAGATCAGGCACAAACAATGTTTGCAAATAATGATGATATCAACGATGCGCTTGCAAATTGTTTTACATTGAATTTTCCATATACACTTACTAATGGACAAGATTCAGTAGTAGTGAATACACAAGAAGAATCAGATACTTACGAAAGTTTAGGTTATTTTATTGAGTTTCCTGTAGACGTAACAACAGCTGCTGGAGTTGTAACAATTACCAATGAATTGGAATTTATTGAACTTTTAGAAGATTGCTTTGAAGATTTTGGAGGTGACTTCCCAGGTGGCGGAGATAATGATGGCGGAAATGATGATGATCCTTTTTCAAATGATTGCTTCGAGTTCAACTTTCCTTTAAGTGTTACTACTGTAGACGGAAATACCGTTGTCGTAAACGACGAGTTTGAGTTATTTACAGTGGAAGGAGCAGTAGGTTTTGTATACCCAATTTCAGTAACTACAGAAACCGCTACAGGTGTAACTGTCGTAACGATTAACAGTGATCAAGAGTTTGATGATTTATACAACGAATGTTATGATATTGACGATTGTGATGATTGTTTTGAAAATTGTTTCGAAATTGTATATCCACTTACGTTGGTTGATGAAACTGGAAACTTAACTACCGTAAATGATGATGATGCGTTTATAGCGTATTTGAATGGATTAGCAAATGATGCATTTTTTACCATAACATTCCCAATGAATATTGAGTACGAAGATGGTACACCAGCAACCATTAATAGTGAAGATGAATTAATAGCGGCATTTGACGCTTGTGATGACTAAGTTTAGTTATTTATAGATTAGCGAACATACGTTTTTAAGCCAACGTACCGTTTTTTAATTACTCACAAAAACCCTTGTTTCGAAAGAAGCAAGGGTTTTTACTTATTATATGGAGATACAGTCTTTCTAGGACATTTAAAAGACTATTTATAATTCTTCTTATGGTGCAAGTAATTTTAAATTAGGTTATTAAAAAGGTTAAACACTTAATTATGAGCAGATTAAGATTTCCTCAAATATATTCAAAAATCTTGTCCTATTTTAAAATTTACCTAGAAACTATCTTTCGTGATAATATGTAGATAGAACTGTGTAACTAATATACAGCGTCTATATTAAATACTATTTAAAAGTTAATATGGTCATGAAAAATATATCTAATTTTAAATATGCTGGAATAGTCATCTTGATAATCATTATAATTTTATGTTTTGTCCCAAATACTAAAGTTGATGCAATAGGTGACTTTTTTGAAAAGGTTCTAACGCCTTTAGTATATCCTTTGTCGCTCATAATAGCAACTTTGATATCAACAAAATATATAAAAAAGATACATGAGGTTTTTAATGGAAGAAAAAAATAAAAACATTCGTGAATTCGTGACAAAAAATGTGAAGTCTATATTTTAAATAAAATTCTTTTCAGAACTTTACAAAAATGTTGGTATGAATTCAGAAGAAACAAAACACTATTGGTCGCAACGATATAAAGAAGCACGTACAGGTTGGGATATTGGTTCGCCATCAGCGCCTTTGAAGGAATATATTGATCAATTATCTGATAAAACGTTACAGATTTTAATTCCCGGAGCAGGAAATGCCTATGAAGCGGAATATTTATGGAAACAAGGTTTTAAAAACGTATGTATTTTAGATATTTCTGAACTTCCGTTGCAAGAATTCCAACAGCGAAATCCTGATTTTCCTACTGAAAACCTACTATGCGAAGACTTTTTTGAACATACAGGCACGTATGATTTAATTTTTGAACAAACGTTTTTCTGTTCATTTCCTCCATTACCAGAAACCCGAAAAAAGTATGCAAAACATGTGGCGAAGTTATTAAAACCAGCAGGAAAACTAGTTGGTGTATGGTTTAGTTTTCCCCTTACGGGAGATATGGAAAAACGCCCTTTCGGCGGAAGCAAAGAAGAATATCTCAGCTATTTTGAACCATTTTTTGACATCAAAATATTTGAAAAAGCTTATAATTCTATCGCGCCAAGAGCTGGCAACGAACTTTTCGGAATTTTTATAAAAAGTTAAATTTTGTTAAAAATAGAAAGGACTTGTAATTTCTTCGACAAATTCTGCAATCTTAATAGATAGCCAAAAACAAACTTAATAGACCTTTTATAGTTTCATGAAAACCATTCAAGCAGTATTGCTCATCACTTTATTTTTTAGTTTGATGGCATGCGAATCCAACGAAAAATCAGCTTCCAAAGTTGAAAAAACAACTACCGAAACTACAACAACAACTCCGAAAACGGTAGATAAAGCGACGACAGTTTTACAAGAAACGATCAAAGCGCATGGTGGCGAATTGTACGATCAGGCGAAGTACCAATTTACCTTTAGAGGAAAAAACTATCGTTTTAAAAATGATGGTGCCAAGTATATGTACAGTTCTTATGGGTTTAAAGGAGGTGTTTCTACCAAAGACGAACTAAAGAATGGAGTATTCTCACGCAAAGTGAATGATACACTCATTACACTTCCTGAAAAGAAAAAAACAAGTGCCATTGGCGCGCTTAATTCTGTGATTTATTTTGCTACGTTGCCACATAAGTTGAACGATGCCGCTGTGAATGTGAGTTATGTAGAAGAAACAACCATTAAATCGCAACTGTACGACGTATTGAAAGTTACTTTTAACCAAGATGGCGGCGGTGAAGATTTTGAAGATGAATATCATTATTGGATCCATCAGAACACCAAAAAAATAGACTACCTCGCGTACAATTATCAAGTAAATGATGGTGGTGTTCGTTTTAGAAGCGCATATAACGTGCGTGTGGTGGATGGAATTACGTTTCAAGATTACATTAATTACAAAGCGGAAGTTGGAACGCCATTAAAAGAGTTGCCAGCTTTATACGAACAAGGAAGTTTAAAAGAATTATCACGAATAGAAACCCAGAACATAATCAATTTAAAACAGTAATATGAAAAAAGTAATGATGATACTCGCGTTTTTCGCAGTAGTAAGTACCGTAAATGCACAAAAATTTTCAAAATTAGGTAAAAGTCCAACAGACATTGCACATTACCCAACCAATGCAGCCAAAAGAGCTTTTGCCAAAACAGCCGAACAAAAGAAAGCATTAGAACCAAAAATCAGAGTTATTTATGGACGACCTTATAAAAAAGGAAGAGACGTTTTTGGAACGTTATTGAAGTTTGGAAAAGCATGGAGAGTTGGTGCGGATGAATCGACTGAAATTTTATTTATGACGGACGTTATGGTTGGCGATACCAACGTAAAAGCAGGACGTTATTCTGTAATTATCATTCCAACAAAAGATAGTTGGACATTAAAAATAAATTCTGAAAATGACGGTTGGGGAAATTACTCGTATGACGCTTCAAAAGATGTAGCGAGCATTACCGTTCCGACACAAAAAAGCGACAAAGAAATAGAGCAATTATCAATTGTGTTATATGAAAAAAGCACCAATGTCGTACACTTAAAAATTGGCTGGGATACGACTGTTGCAGAGTTTCCAATCACACTAAAATAAAATATCAAAGAAGCAATTATTTATTTTTAGTTTATACTTTAATTAAATTCAAAAGACACTTGCGTAGATTCGTGAGTGTTTTTTTTTACACCTTATTTCGAAGTTTTTAGGTACGTATTCAACGTTAAGCCAATGACAATTAAGATAATTCCGAGTAGACTCCAAAGTGTGTACGATTCGTGAAACCAGCTCAGTCCAATAAGCATAGTAAAAATCACTTCAATATACTTTAACGGTGCAGCTTTATTGGTTTCGGCAAGTTGCAAGGCTTTGGTCATGTACAATTGTCCAATGTAGCCAAAAACACCCAAACTGAGCAATAATGCCCATTCCCAACCGACAGGTGTTTTCCAATACGGAATACACAAAATTCCACCTGCTAGTAAAGCAATGAACATAAAATAATTGACAACGACAATCGGATGATCGTCCGCGCCAATTTTACGAATAATGATAAATACCAAACCACTAAAAAAGGCAGAAGCAAGCACTAGTAATAATCCTGTGGTGTTGATTTGTGTGTCAAATCCTTTTAAAACGACTACACCACTAAACGCAATAAGAAAAAAGAGCCATTGTATGGGTTTTATTTTTTCTTTTAGAATGAACAAAGCAAAAACCGCTGCAAAAATAGGAGAAATATACCGTAGCGAAACTGCTGATCCAATAGGTAAATATTTGATCGACATAAAAAATAACGCCATCGACGTTACACCGACAACACCACGAAGGATGAGTAAAGTTCGTTTATTCCCAAGCATGGAAATATTATATTTCAGCAACAGCGGAATGGTAAAAAATAACGTTCCAATGGAGCGAAAGAATACAATTTGATACGCATTAAAATCACCTAAATACTTTACAATAGCATTTAAAAATGCAAAGCCAATAGCGCTGATGATCATAAATTGAATGGCTTTTTTGAGCATGTAGTTTCCGATTTTTTAAGAAAGCACAAAAGTAGTTGAAATTGTATAGAAATATATAAGTTAATGTCGACTAAATTTACACCAAAGGAATATGTTGATCATCTGCTCTATCATTACCAGGCGTAGTCCAATGTCCTGTTTTATTTGCAATCGCTCTTTCTACATCAGGTATTGGTGGTTTGCGTTTTCTGGCTCTAGCAGCTTGCTGATTAAGGAGATGTTGAGGCGCATTGAGATGCTGTTCTGATAAAAACTTGCCACTACTATCTTGAACTCTAACAATAGGACCAGCTCCAGCATTTTGCGCCGCATTTTGTCTAGGATCATTGGTATGCACCCATATTGTATGTGTTCCACCATCCGGATTGGGGATTTCCCACTTTCTACCTGCTCGAATTTCATCTGCGCCTCCGCCTCTTGCAGCAGGAAACGCAACTGCTTTGTGTTTTGGTAACATTGCATTTAGTCTTGCCCTAGTTATATTTCCTCCTTGAGCCAAAGGTTGAAATCGTGCTCTGAAATCGGCTAAATTCAGTCCTGTATGTGGAATGGATGCTGAAGGACGAATGGTGTCTAACAAGCCTGCACCTACGATTGAATTTCTTCTGGCTGGAGTTGCATTTGGAACATTTCTATGCGTATGCTCATGATCTTGAAGTATTCCAAAAGAAATTGCTTTTACTTTTTCTCTATCGGTTAAAGGAACATTTTTTGCTAGTTTTCCGCGAATACGGGCTCTCAAACTCTTCTTTTTTAATTGTACAGGCTGCGTATTCGTATTTTGTATTTTATCAACTTGCTTTTGTTGTACGATGGAGGAAGCGCGATTGTCTTTTAAAGAAAAGCTATTTTTTTTATCTGAAACTGTATGCAAATACGCAGCAACTGGTTGCTGTTTTTTCTTATTGGTTTTATGAAAAAGTTGTGCTTTCATACAAATGCTGTTTTTTAGTAATTGTTCTGGTGGTTTCTACATTGTGTGTGTGTTTATAAACATCAATAGCCAAATTTACTTCCAACCCAACTCACAAATCTACTTAAACCAGATGGTTGTGGAGCGGCTTGTTGATTAGGTTGTGGAGCATTGGCTTGTTGCGCAACCACTCGGGCACTCGCATGCTGTATTTCGGTGTGTACAGCTTGCAGCGCAGTAACTGCTTCGTTGATGTCACTTTCTTTAGGAGATTTTGTCTTATTTTCAGCTTTTGCTAAATGTGCTTTTATGCTTGCAATTTCTTGTTGTGTAAAGTGAGGAAACATGGTTTGTAAATGCTGTGATACATACGCTATAATTGCAACGGTATGTGTTCTAAAAGCGGCAACATCTTTGGCTCCGTTGTCGCGGTTTAACTGTGTTAATTGGGCATTAAATGTTCCTCGGTTGTTGGGCAATACATTGCGTATTTGGTAAAGAACATCTTCCACTTTACCTAATCTTTCAGTTTGTACAACTTTTTGATTGATATGTCCATATCTAGCTTTCATTCCATATTCATGACGTATGGAGTTTTCTACATGATTTATGTTTGCATATTCTTCAACATTAGACCATTCTCCTTTTTGTTTTTGTGACAAATGGGGAGCCATATGACCAAAGAGACTCATCGTTGTTGCATCGTCACCCAAATTGGCTCCTGTTTGCATGTGAACGGCGTGTCCTAATTCGTGTCCTAAAGTAATGTAGTTTGGAGTCGGGATTTCATTTTTATTGGCGTCTACAAATCGAGAAGTTGCATGATCTGCGGTATCTGGCACATCTGGTGTTAAGGTAACATTGACCGCAGTTCCTGCGCCAAACTTATAGTATTTACGGCCTACTTTTACACCTTTAGCGTGTGGATAATGTTTTCTCGCATTGTAAATAGCGGCGGTACGTTCTTGAACACTTTTCATGGAACGAATGTTCAGCGTTACAAAGTTTTCTCTACCGTATTTTTCTCGTTTTCTTCTAGCATTCGGCTGATTTTTAAACATGTTATTCATATTAAACTCCATCAATTTATCAGCACCAGTCATTACAGCAGGACCCGCTGCAGGTTCAGAAGCGCTAAATCCACCGCTGGCTTTACTGAGTCCAGGTTTTATCGTAATCACTTTGTTTCCTTGCGTATCTTTTGATAGATGATGTACAATTTCTAATCCTGTTGAAGTTTCCAATAAACGCGCAAATTGCGCCAATACTTTATTTTTAAATCCTGCATGATTTCTGGTATGAACCGTATTTGTACCTGAATCTGTTCGCGATTCTGTCTCTGTAATGTGAATATTTCCATTTCCGGCTACTAATTTGTTCCATAAACTTGTAATCAGTGTTTGCTCTTGTTTGGGTAAGCTTTTAAAATTTGCTATTGGAGGTGTTGTATCATTATGCACAACACTCTGACTTATTAGGTGTTCGTGTTCTTCTTGTACGTTATTTAATAATTCTTTTCCCCACAATAAACTTTCACTAACATTTTGATCTGCCATATCAGGCGCATCTAAAAATTGTAGTAACGCAATTTGCAACTTGTGCAATTCATTGATTCGGAGTTCTCTACTTACTTTTTTACGTTTTTGAAGTTGATTGTATTGAAATCCTAATCGGTACACGTTTTTTGTTCTCCAATAATTTTTTCTGAATTGATTTTGATTTTGAAACAGACTTTGTTTCAACCAACATTGAATCACAGGAGTATCAGCAGTTTTTGTAGGTTCTGATTGTTGTTGTATGGTATCCATTTGCTTTTGCTGCACCACTGAGGAAGCACGATTATCTTCTAAAGAAAAGCTACTTTTTTCACCCGAAAAAGCATGCAAATATGCAGCAACTGGTTGCCGTTTTTTTTCTTTCCTTGTATTGATATGTTGTGTCTTCATCATATATACTTCAATCCAATGAATCGTTGTAAATTGAATATCTTTTTTTCGTTATTAATTCACACAAAAGCACAGCAAAATAGTAACGAATTGGTTTTTAAAGTTGTTTTATCTTTTCAGTATTCATACCATAATTCACTACAATAATTGTAGGTTAGAATACTTAGTAAATAACTTCATATTTTGGACTTACATCATATTTCGTGAGATCGGGTATAGTATGCGCCATCTCTATGAAAATCAGCTGAGTAGACCCTTCCACTTCTTGTATCTGTTACATGTACTCCATGATGCCCAGTTGTATGATGTGGCGCTCCATCTGGAAAAGTAGCTCCTGTATCTTGATTGATATGATAGTGATGTGGTCTTCCGCCATAAACACGCGCTAGTGATGTTCTCATATTTCCTGCCATACGATTGCTAACAGGTCTAGGTGCTGGTCTATCATCACCATCAACCATTTGTATAGGATTGCCGTATGCTGTTGCAACATTCCGTTTTCTTTGAATAGCAAAGTTAGTACTTGTAGTGTGTTTAGATAAAGATACTTTCATTTGCAACGCTCTGCTTCCCATCACATCAGCTTCTTTTTCTAAACTTGCACTATCATTCACTTTTGCGCCATTCACACTTGTAGTTGGTTGTACACGTCCTTGTTTTTGTTGTACTACATGCCACGCTTCATGTGGTAAATGTTTTTCTTGTCCTGAAGCTAGGTGAATGTTGGTTCCTTGTGCGAACGCATGTGCGTTGAGTTGTGCAGGCTTCGCCGAATTGTAATGTACTTTTACGTCATCTAACGAATGTCCTGAAAGATTTTCCATACCCGATTTTAAATTGTCGGGTAATCCTGTGTTGTTTTTTTTCTGCTGCATTACAGTCGCAGGGCGATTGTCTTCAAGTGCCATTCCTTTTCGTTGATGCGCAGCTGAGGTTGCTCTATTTTCCTCAATAATTTTTTTTGGAATTCGCGTATTCATGACATACTTTGTTAAAATTTCACATTCATTTTATGGAATATTATTCACTATCACTTGCTTCAGAAGAACTGTCGTCATGGTGATGATTTTTTGCCGTTTGAATCCAGCCTCTTGCTGTCCTGATGCTAATTGCTGGTCCATTTCTATTGGTAAAACGAACGTTGAACGAGCCGCCAACATGATCTGTTTGTTGAATTTGAATACGTGTCCCATGTGGCACAGCCCATCGTAAAAGTAGTTGTCGTAGTTCTTCACTAGAGCCATTAAAAATAACATTTCTTACTTGTCGTGTGGCCAACTGAATTACAGACATTTTTTGAATGATTGATGAATGCATTCTATTATCTGTAAGCGCAGTTCCTTTTTGTTGATGCGCAGCGGCATTTTGTGTTGTTTTTACTGCTGATTTTTTATGTAGTTGTTTTTTCATGACCTTTCTTTTTAAGTAGTATGAATAGTTACGATTACAGGACTTTTTCCTCCTTCATAATCCAATGCGGAACAATAATTATAACCGTTAATATAGGTTTCCAATCTTGCCAAATGTGGATCGTAATATGGCAATTCTACTGTTTTTCCTGTGATTAAGCGTCGTATGTAAATATTGTAAAAAGGATATTCTGAAAATAGCTTGTCAGAATGTTCATGTTTCATATGCGGAGCTTCATGGTAGTGTTGCATTGTATGTTTATAATTCAAAATACCTAATGCTACTTTTTTATAAAAATAGTTGAGGATTTTTTGAAAAGAAGTCGTTTCACTCAAACCAATTAAAAACACGCGCCTGTTAGTTATTAGATATCCTGTTACGTTGAAATGTTTGTCTACCGTACAACTATTAAGCGCTTCGGCAATGATGATATTTCGCTGTTCCTGCGGAATGTCTTTTCGCCAAGAATTCATCACCAGTAGTTGGGAATGCTCTTTGATTTTTATGATTTCTTCAATAGTCATACTCAAAATAGTGTTAGAGTTATGTAATGGTTTTGTTTTCCTTTTTGAGTTCTCTTCGTATGCCCGTGATTAATTCTTGTTTTTGTACCACAGTATCATTACGTTGAATGGCAGCCAAAGCGCAATAACGCAGCACATTGATAATGGCACCACCAGCCAATTCATAATTTTCAGCAATGCTATATAAATCTATATCAGAAGCTAGTGTACATACGCCTGAGAATGCTTTTTTCCAAAGTGTGAAACGCTCATCTACAGAAGGCATTTTAAAGTGAATGATGGATTGAAACCTTCTGGAAAATGCGTCATCCATGTTTGCTTTTAAATTGGACGCCAAGATGATAAATCCTGGGAAGTCTTCAATGCGTTGTAATAGATAGGCCGTTTGTTGATTGGCATGCCGATCGTTAGACGAATTTGCTTTGGTTCGTTTCCCAAATAGCGCGTCTGCTTCATCAAAGAATAATATCCAGTTTTGATGTGCGGCTGTATCAAAGATGCGCGACAAGTTTTTTTCAGTTTCTCCAATGTATTTGGACACAATCATAGATAAATCGACACGATAGACATCCAAGCCTAAATTTTTACCTAATAATGAAACTGTTAATGTTTTTCCTGTTCCTGGCGGACCGTAAAATAAAGCTCTGTATCCAGGTTTGAGTCGTTTGGACAATCCCCATTCTTCTAGCAATGTATCTTTGTGAACGAGCCACGTTTTCAATTCTTCAACCTGATCCATAATGTCAGGATTTAGCACTACATCGTCCCATGCTAACGCGGTCGTTATTTTTTGTGCAGGAAACGTCATACTGTGTGCTAACTTTGGTTTTTCTCCCGTAAGGAAATAATGCAACCATCGGTAATTTAAGCTTAAGACACCATTAAACTTAGGAATGAATTGTTCCGTTGTTTCTATATCTAATACTTGTTCTTTTTGAAAGATATGATCGTTTTCAAACAGTGAAAGCACTTGCAATCGCCACTCAGGATTTAATGCCGTGATGAGAAATAGCAAGGTTTGTCCCGTAGGCAAAAAACCACTGTGATTTTTGTCGATAACGCCGCCAAATTCTGTAAATCCGCGATTATAAATACTGTTTTGACCAAAAAAAACGTCTAATATTTCTGGGCGAATATGCGGTGTGATGGCCAACGCCAAGGCAATACGTTCTATATTGCTCAAATTCCATTCGCTGATGGTATTGGCAAATGGTGTGTCTGTTTCTGATAGATCGGGCATCGGAAGTTCGGTCCAATGCATTTCGGCACCTTCATGCTGCAAGTAACAACTGATCACTTGATTGATGACATTTTGCAACCAATCAATTTCCGCATAGAGCGCTATGATATGTTCCTTAGTTTCCATACGTGTTGAATAGTTCATACACATCGTCCAAGTTGGCATTTACCCAAGTAAAATACTGTAAAGCTGTATTTGGATTGAGCTGATTTGCCTGCAACATATCTAATATACAAGCTTGTGCATTGGAGCTTACCGATGTAGAAAACGCAAGCGCATCATCATGAAAATCGTATTCATAAAAATTGCTTACCCACGCAGGAAGATGTTGTCTTTCTCCAATAAGATCGCTGATAAAGACTTCAAATTTTTCTTGCTGAACCACCAGTTTTTTTGCTTTAAAAAAACGCGGTCTTCGTTTTTCTTCACGATGGTAAAACTCTATTTCTCTTGCTTGAATGGTTTTGGCACTTGAATCGCCAAAAATGTCTACCAATCCGTAGTTTTCGGATTCTGTTGCAATTTCTAATTCTCCTTTATCGGAATTTGAAACTGCCAAGGTCCAATTGTCCGTAGTAGCAGATTCGGTAACAATATAGAGTTCTCGAAACGAATATAGTGTTTGCGTCATCTTAATGATCAACTGTTGTTGAATGTCGCTCCAATTAGCAATTTTAACAGATTCGGGAGCACTACTTTTAAAGAAGAAACTTCCAAATCCGTCAAAAGCTAATACTTGTTTGCTAA
>CAZHSA010000002.1:0-36863 GCA_964535135.1 uncultured Kordia sp. | reverse complement strand
GAAGCGAAACAAAGTGACGATTACTACTTTACAGTAGCGGAAACAGTTGCTGCTGAACAAGCCGCAACAGGAACACTATCTAACAGAACAGCTTACAAACAATTATTAACTCAAACTACAGGTATTGACAGAGACTGGCAAGATGTAATCTTTGAAGGAGGAACAATCACTACACACTCATTCAATGCACGTGGAGGAAATAAAAAAACCAAGTTTAGCGCTTCATTAGGGTATAACCATGATGAAGGAGTATTATTAACCGATGACTACAAGCGTTACAACGCGAGACTAAAATTGGATTCAAAACTTGGTAAAAAATTCAAGGTAGGAGTAAACTTTGCTCCATCGTATACTCGAAGAAGACGTTTTGACGGATCAACACATGATATTTTAAGACAAACACCATGGTTACCATTGTACCATGATGAGAACTCAATTCAATTTGTGGATTTCAATACATATCCAAATGTTCAAATTGGTGACTATGCTATCCAGAGACATTTTGATAATTATGATTTATTTGGTGATGGTTCAGTTGCACAAGATATCAGTAACACATCCAACACAAATCCAGCAGCGAAAGTATTAGAGCGTGATCGTAACGATTACAAATTTAAACTTGCAGGATTATTTTATGGTGAATATAAAATTACAGACGGTTTACGATTTAGAGCAACTTTAGGTGGTGACTATCAAAACACATTCAGAAACAGATGGCAAGGAGTTCGATCTAACAGAAACGGTGCTGCTGCAGCAAGTTATTTTGAATCTAACGAAAACAGAATTCACACTTTATCGGAAGGATATTTTACTTTTGACAAAGCTTTTGGAGACCACGAATTTAATGTGGTATTAGGAGCTTCTGCTGAAAAGTGGGAATGGCAAGGTGATAGCGCACTTGGATCTGGATATACTTCAGATTTAGTACAAACACTAAGTGCAGCTACAATTTTAAATGAAATACAATCGTATACATATGAAGAAGGATTTTCTTCTTTCTTCGGAAGAGTTAATTATGCATTCAGAGACAAATACTTAGTATCGTTAAGTTTTAGACGTGATGGTAGTTCTATCTTTGGTGTAGACAATAAATACGGAAATTTCCCCTCTGCTTCTGTAGGTTGGGTAGTTTCTCAGGAAGACTTCTTAAGTGAAAGCGAAGTGTTAACTACGTTAAAATTAAGAGCTAGTTTTGGTGTTACTGGAAACAAAGATATTGACACAGGAAACAACCTGACAGATTTATATCCTTCTATCTCTTTATTAGGAACAGACAATTACAACTCGCAAGCTGCGTTTGTAGCGTTGAACATTGCAAACCCAGAATTACAATGGGAGCGATTGATAGAATTCAACCCAGGAGTTGACTTCGGATTTTTCAACAACAGAATCACTGGTTCTTTTGACTACTATACAAGAACAAGTGACCAACTTTTACTATTCAATCCAGTTCCATCTTCTACAGGATTTTCAGCAGCACTTGAAAACTTAGGAGAAGTAAGAAACTCAGGAATAGAACTTGAATTATCATCAAGAAATATTTCAACGGAAGACTTCAGATGGAATACTACAGTAATTGCTTCACATAACAAAAATGAATTATTAGACTTTGCAGATTCTAACGGGCAAATTCAAAATGTAGACAGTAAAAGAGCTGCAGAATGGATTAACCTAGTAGGAAATCCGATCTCATCTTACTACGGTTGGGTAGTTGATAGTGAAATTCCTTTAGAATTTATCAATGATCCATATCACCCAGTTGGTGGCCAAGCGCAAGACGTATATGTAAAAGATTTGAATGGTGATGGATTGATTGATGATGATGATAAAACCATCTTAGGAAATCCGTATCCAGACTTAGTGTGGAGTGTTACGAACAACTTCCAATACAAAAATTTCGATCTAAGCTTCATGTTTCAAGGAAGTCATGGTGCCGAAATCCGTAACATGGGAGATCAGTACTTATTCAATCACTTCAATAGCGGGCAAGATTTTGATACAGCTACGACGCCAAATCAAAGCTTCATCAGAGAAAAAATATTTACAGATGCTATCATACAAGATGCAAGCTACATTGCACTTCGTAACTTAACATTTGGATACAACCTTCCAGATGACCTTGCAGGTAAATTAGGCGCATCTTCATTAAGAATATACGCAACAGGGCAAAACCTATTGTATTTTACAGCAGACGGATATACAGGATTTAATCCAGAATCAATAAACGATACAAGTGCAACAACCTATGGATATCAGCGTGCAGGTTCACCTATATTTAGCACCGTATCTTTTGGGGTAAACGTACAATTTTAAAACACACTATTTATATAAAAACATTCAATTATGAAACAACTAAAATATATCGGTTTTTTGATGTTAGTGATAGGCCTCCAGTCGTGTCACGAAGACCTCTTAGAACCTGTGCCAGAAGCAGCGATAAGTAGTGAAAATTACTTCTTAAATGATAATCAAATTGAAACTGGTGTTATTGCTATCTATGATGCTATGCAAGGTGTAAACTCTACAAACCTTAGTGATAATCGTGGTGTGCAAGAAGAATACTATGTTACAGAAATGCGTAGTGATAATACAAGAACCAAAAATCAAGAAGGAGAAGCAGCACAGTTTGAAAGCTATGCTATTACACCCAATAATGGTATTGTAGAAAACTATTACAGAAGCTGTTATAGCACTATTTTCAGAGCTAATTTAGTATTGGCTAACTTGGCAAACGCATCAGAAACGATGTCTCCTATTTTTGAAGGAGAAGCTAAATTTGCAAGGGCATACAGTTACTTTAATTTAGTACGCCTTTTTGGAGATGTACCTTTGGTAGACAGACCAATTACGCCACAAGATGACGATGTTGCTTTCACAAGAGTGGCTACAGCTTCGGTATACGAATTAATCGTAAGTGACTTACAAACTGCCGCTGCAAACTTAAGCAACGGTGAATACACAAGAGCTTCTAAAGCTGCTGCAGAAGCGTTACTCGCAAAAGTTCATTTAACATTAGGAAACTATTTAGATGCTCAAATTCTTTGCGAAAACGTAATGGGATATGGATACACTTTAGAAACAAACTTTAATGATGTCTTCTATAGCGAAGGAAACAATGAACTTATCTTTGTAATTGCTTTCACGCAAGGAATTGAGGCTGATAGCCAAGATTTCTCAGCAGAATTCATGAATGGTGTTGGACGTACAGTAGGTGTAAACTACGTAACGCAAGATGCTGCTGCATTCTTAGATGAAAAAGGCGGAAACAGAACGGAATTCTCTTATCGTATAGATCCATTACAACCAACACAAAGACAAGTAGTAAAATATTTGCCAAATGGTGAAGATGGTGGCGATAACGGAAATGTTTTCACATCAGATGCTACCTTATCAGGAAATGACTGGGTTATATTAAGATATGCAGACGTATTACTAATGCATGCTGAAGCAATCTTGGCAGGAAACCAAGAAACAACCAACGCTGCTGCAAT
This sequence comes from uncultured Kordia sp., assembly GCA_964535135.1. Taxonomy (GTDB): domain Bacteria; phylum Bacteroidota; class Bacteroidia; order Flavobacteriales; family Flavobacteriaceae; genus Kordia. The sequence continues at coordinate 33,372 of CAZHSA010000002.1, read as the reverse complement.
CGGATCTTTTCAAGCGGTACGAAACAGAGCTGGCTTAACAGATGCTGTAACTTCCATCACAAAACAAGAACTCTTAGATGAAAGACGTGCAGAGTTAGCTTTTGAAAATCAACGTTTATATGATTTATTACGTTTTGGAGAAGCGCAAAATGTATTATCAGCTTTATCAACGGCTAATAACTACAGCTTTACTGCTACCGATTTATTATTACCGATTCCACAGCGCGAAATAAATCTTAGTAATGGTGTAATGACTCAAAATCCAGGCTACTAAAAAATTAAAAGAGATATTATGAAAAAAACAATAAAAATAGTTGGTATGGCATTCCTACTTGTAGGAGCGCTCGTATATCAATCGTGCGACATCGACAAATTTGAACCGCTCGGAGAAAATTCAATTGCAGATGCAACACCTCCACAAGCTAATTTTAGCTTCTCACAAGGTGAAGGATCTGGTGAAGAATGGAAAGACTATACCTTTGCAAACTTATCTACAAGTGCTACCACGTATGCGTGGGACTTTGGAGACGGAAACACGTCTACAGATATTGATGGCGCAAACACATATCCTGGTGAAGGAACGTATACAGTAACACTGACTGCTTCTGACGCATTAGGTGTAGTAAGTACATCAACACAAACTGTAGAAGTAGTGGAGCCAGAAGCACCACTAGTAGCAGATCCTGTTTTAGTAAATGCTGACTTTAATAAGTTACCAAAATCTTCTGGATCAGATTGTTCATGCTCAGGCTGGATTAACAAAGAAATAGGAGAACAAGGAGAATCAAGTTCTGGAAATGGCGGATCTGATAATGTTGTAAAATTTGACAACAACGAACCAGATCACGTATACCAAGAATTTGCAGTGACGCCAAATGCAGACTATACAATTACAATTGTTACCTCGTTCAAAGATCCAACAAATGGACCATTCCCAAGCATGCTTGAATTAAGAGTATTAGCAGGTTCAGGATATGAAGCTGGTTACACACCAACATACTATACGGATACTGCTGCAATGCCACAAGGAAATAGTGATACAGGTACATGGGGTTACAGAACCGTTCCACAAGTGGAAGATCCTGCAAACAACCTTTTAATAGAAGTACAAAGCAATCCTTCGGATGATGGGTATTTCTCATATATCTACTCATTTAATGCTGGAGCTAATGATAGTGTAGCATTATTCATTAGAGGTATTGGAGGTGATGCTATTGGTGATTACAACTACACAGGTGGCGACGAAGAAATCCGAGCTGATTCTGTAGTAATAGAAGCTGTTAATTAAGTATTATGAGATTAAGAACGCTATTTATACTATTCTTTGCTTTCAACTTAAGCATCGGTGTTGCACAGTCAAACGACAGTGACAATTCAGATGTGGTAAAAAAAGAGAGAAAACGCAAAAGAAAGAAAAAGAAGCGCAAAAAATATAAATTACCTGAAATTGATTTATCGCATTGGAAAGTGACAACACCTGCGGGTAGCGGAAAAAAACCGCAGGAAGTGTCACCACCAGAAATACTGGACTATGCCACAAATGAAGACTTACGACCTTATATGTACAATGATTCTGTACGTGGCGCAATAGTTTTCTACGCATATCCAAGTAATGCTACGACCGCAAATACCAAATATTCACGTTCGGAATTGCGAGAGCAAATGGAGCCTGGCAACAACAATGTCAATTGGACATTTAAGCAAGGTGGTATCATGAAAGGAAAATTGGCAATTGATGAGATTTCTCGTGACAAAGATGGTAAATATCACAAAGTCATCATCATGCAAATTCACGGCCGTTTGACCAATGCGCAACGCGATTTAATTGGTCAAAAAGATAACAATGCACCGCCAATGTTAAAAATATATTGGCAAAATGGTAAAATACGTGTCAAGACGAAAGTCTTAAAAAATTTGAATGCAACAGATACGGAAATGCTTCATGAAGATGCTTGGGGCAATGACAAAGGATTTACATTCAAAGAAAAAGTTGGCTTTAAAAAGTTTCGACTCGAAGTGAGAATCAGTGAAGGAAAAATGACAATAGTGCTAAACAATAACGAATTTAAAACTTATGAAAATGTACACATGCGAAAATGGGGAATCTTTGAAAACTATTTCAAAGCTGGGAACTATTTTCAATCACGTGACGAAGGTTCATTTGCAAAGGTTCGCTATTACAGTTTAGAAGTAACGCATTAAAGATGAAGTTTATTTAATTTGGATTGTGCTTTGCTCGGATTTTACTGATCTGAAAATTGATCAGTAAGATTCTAGTAAAGATTTATGGAAATGTTAATGCTTATTCTTTATTAATTTTTTAAATTTAACATACAAATCTGGTTAACCAATTACAGTCAATAGCGTATGAAATTAGACATAGTAACTAAAACAGAAACACTAGATGTTCAAAATACCATTATTGCAAATATTAGAGATTTAATTAATGCAAAAAATTTAGAACCTGGTGATAAACTTCCATCGGAAAGAATGCTGTCAGAAAAGTTTGAGGTAACGCGTAGTAACATACGAGAAGCAATCCAAAAACTTGAATTTTATGGTTTGCTAAAATCGATCCCACAAAGTGGAACTTTTGTTGCTAATATTGGAGTTACCGCTATGAATGGAATGATCGAAGATATTTTACGCTTAGAAGATCCTGACTTTAAATCATTGGTTGAAACCAGAATTTTATTAGAATTAAAAACAGTACGTTTAGCGGCTTTAAGAAGAACTGACGAAGATCTTCACAAAATGAAAGAAGCCTTAGATGCCTACACAGAAAAAGTACGTAACGGTGAAGATGCTGTTCAAGAAGATTTACTATTTCACTTGGCAATAGCAAAAGCTTCTGGGAATAGTACGATGAATACCTTCATGCTGATCATTACACCAGAAATCATTACAAACTTTGAAAAATATCATGTATGTGATAAAGATTTGGCAGAATCAGGAATCATAGAACATCAAAGTATTTTTGATGCAATCAAAAATCAAAATCCACAATTAGCAAAACAAAAAATGAAAGAACACTTTAGCGTACTATATCAGTATTGCTACAATGTCTAAAAACAAAATACCCAATTTTGAAAATGCACGAATTCAAAATTGATAAAAAATAGGAGGGAAGTAATTTTATAATATAGAAACGTAACAAACATTTCTTCACATACAATTACTCATCAAAAAACACAAAGCAATACAGCTTTAATAATTAACACGCAAACAATTGTCTGCACAAAAAGTTTGCTTGGTTTATACAATCAATATGAAAATAAAAGGATTACGATGGTGGGTTATAGGGTTAATAGCTCTAGCAGCTGTCATTAACTATATAGATAGACAAGCTTTAGGAGTCTTATGGCCAGATATAGCTGAATCGATGTTTCCTGAAAAGGATGCAGACGGTCGAAAAGCAATATATGCTTGGATTACAAGTAGTTTCGTCTTTTTCTACGCCGGAGGGCAAGCACTCTTCGGAAAAATATTTGATTGGATAGGAACAAGAATTGGGTTCGCAATCTCTATAGGCGTATGGTCCATCGCAACTGCTTTACATGCTTTTGCTATTGGAGCCTGGACTTTTGCTATTTTTAGATCTATTCTTGGTTTAGCAGAAGCTGGTAACTGGCCAGGAGCGGCAAAAGGAAATGCTGAATGGTTTCCTGCAAAAGAAAGAGCATTTGCACAAGGTTTATTCAACTCAGGTGCAGCTATTGGAGGTATTATAGCCATTCCTTTAATTGCTTTTATGACTATATATTTTAGTTGGCAAATGATATTTGTTATCATTGGTGTTATCGGTTTATTATGGTTGTTACCTTGGCTATTTATAGTAAAAGCACCACCAGAATACCATCCCAATATTTCTGAAGAAGAAAAAGAATATATTCTAAGTGGACAAATTACAAAAGACGAGTCAGAAGAAGATACCTCAGAATACACTCCAACTACAGTTCAGTTATTTAAGCACAGAGAAAGTTGGGGAGTTATACTAGCTTCTGCTGCAATTGATCCTATATGGTGGCTGTTTGTAGCGTGGATACCACTTTATCTTAATGGTGTGTATGGTATGGACGTTAAAACGATAGGTATTTACGGTTGGGTTCCATACGTAGGTGCCATGTTAGGTGCATGGTTCGGAGGTCTTTTAGCACAAAATAGAATAAAAGTTGGATGGAGTATAAATAAAACTCGAAAGAGAGTAATAACTCTTGGATGTTTAATAATGTTTCCTTCATTCTTTTTACTAATTGACCCAGCTGCTTTTGCTTCTGTATTTAATTCGATATTTGGTTTCTTAGGAGCTAATATGAATTCGCCAACAGCAGCAGTAATCATAATGGCTATCATCTTATTTGGTTTTCAAACCTCAATTGGAAATGTACAAACCTTACCAAGTGATATATTTAGTAAAAATTCTGTAGGAACCCTGTCAGGATTTGCTGGAATGGCTGCTAAATTAGCGGTATTCGGATTTACAATACTAGTCCCATGGTTAACAGAAGGAGAAAATTATGCTCCAGCATTTTATGTGGGAGCAGGACTTACAGCTACAGCATTATTTGCTATTTGGGTATTGATTCCTAAAGTGGAGAAAGTAAAGGCAATAGATTAAAATAAATAATAAAACAATACATAAAATATATAAAATGAGCACAAACAACGGAAAAGTAGCAATCATCACAGGAGCAACTGGTGGTATTGGTTTCGAAGTAGCTAAAAGACTGGGAACCGACGGATATACGGTAATTTTAAATGGTATTGATGATGCGGCTGGCGCTGAAAAACTAAAAGAATTAACAGATGCAGGAATTACTGCTGAATATTACGGTTTTGATGTTACTCAAGAAGATCAAGTAACAGAAAACATTACCAAAATTGGAGAAAAATACGGAAAAATTGATGTGCTAGTAAACAACGCTGGTGGATTAGGCGGACGTTCTCGATTTGAAGAAATGACTACTGAATTCTACCGTTTTGTGATGGCACTAAATCTTGACTCTGTATTTTTTGCTGCTAGAGCTGCGATTCCATTCTTAAAAAAAGGAGAACATCCTTCAATCATTAACTATACGTCAAATGCAGGTTGGACAGCTGGTGGACCAGGAGCAGGAATCTATGGAACATCAAAAGCTGGAGTTCATGCTATCACTAGAGCACTAGCAAAAGATTTAGCAGAATATGGTATTCGATCCAATGCAGTATCTCCTGGAACGATTGACACACCATTTCACGCGCAAATCAAATCAACAAAACCAGAAGTATTTGCTTCTTGGGCAAACAATATTATGTTAGGACGTTTAGGACAACCGGAAGATGTTGCGGGTGTTATTTCATTCCTAGCAAGCAAAGATGCTTCATTCATTACTGCGGAAACCATTCAAATTGGTGGTGGACAAGCTTTAGGAATCTAGTATATAGTACAAATTTTATTTTCAAAATGAATAGGCGTTATTGTTTTTTAGCAATAGCGCTTATTTTTTTTAAACTAGGGTAATTTCAAATCATAAATGGTATTACCTCTCAATTATCGAGTAAAATCTTCAAACCTACTCGTTATCATAGCCATATTCTTCAAGATTTTATAGCGAACCTTTTCTTACGTATTTTAGTAAATTTTCAAAAGTTACGATACCTCAAATTACCATTAAAAATATGTTGAAAAGTGCATTCAATTCACAAATTTTGAAGGAATTCTTAGAAAAATTCATTTTCTAAAACATTTAGTTTTTAACTTCATTTCATATACTATTTCCTTTTCAGAATCAGCGTCAATAGTAGTAAAACAAAGGGTTTTCAGGTGTAATTTTTAGATAACACTATTGTGAATATTATAAAAAAACAATGTTTAATTGTGATATATTTATTTTTTTAAGTAAAAAAATATCAAGTTAACAATAGAGCTCATATTTTTTTATATATTTGGTAAACCAGTTTGGTTAACCAAACTGGTTTACCAAATATTATAACCAATAATTAACTTTAATCTAAACAAAATGAAAAAACAAAATTCAAAACAAAAAACAACTTCATTTCTTAGGGTAGCAATGATGTTCTTACTTGTGTTTGCGGTAAGTTGTTCAAACGATGCTGAGTTGAATGAAGAACCCGATGCTGAGAAAAGTTCAGAATTTGTAGCAAAAATTTCAAATGGACAAGTAATTTCACTCAAAGCCAACAATAATAAATATGTGAGCTCAGAAGATGGAACTAAAGATATGATAGCAAACAGAACGGCAATAGGCGCTTGGGAAAAATTCACAGTCGTTAAAGTAGGTTCTAAAAACGGCAATGATTTGATCGCACTAAAAGCAAGCAACAACAAATACGTAAGCTCAGAAAATGGTACGAAAGACATGAGAGCCAATAGATCATCAGTTGGTGCTTGGGAAAAGTTTGAAGTTATCGAACTTGGTACTGCAAGTGGCAATGAATTGATTGCACTCAGAGCAAATAATAATAAATATGTTTGTTCGGAAAATGGCACAAAAGATATGATTGCAAATAGAACAGCACTTGGTGCTTACGAAAAATTTCAAGTCGTTAGTAATGGCGGAAGCAACAATTCTTCTGTAGGTTCATTTAACTTTAGTAACATACAAATAGAAACGACTAAAAGCTGTACAAGTAGCACAAGCACAGTTTCTAAAGATGCTACGGATACTAACCATACAGATGGTGACACCAACGATAGTTACTTCGTTGGAAAATATCAAAAAAATAGTGATGGATCATACAAACTAACAAGCTGTAAGCAAAATGGAAGAAGAACAGAATGGAAACAAAAACCTGGACAAGAAGCTTCTTTAAACACGTCGAGAACAATGACCTACAAAGCAAGTTTTAGCGATTATCCTTCTGGCGGAATTACCATTGCGCAAGTGCATAACAGAGGAGATGCAGGAAGACCTTTATTACGCGTAGAAATTAAAAATGGTAAAATAAGATGTTACATCACAACTACGTATGTTAAAAATCAAGGATCTACGTACGAAACTACATTACAAAGTTATACCGCAGGAAATGATTTAGATATGAAGATTGAAATCGGAAACAATCGTGTAAAAGTAACGGCAACCACTGGTTCGGTGACAAAAACAGCAACATACACGACAAATAATTCAAATATCAAAAAAGTGATCAATAGCAAATGGTTTGACAATGGAGTAAAGAATGATTTCTACTTCAAAGCAGGTGTCTACAATGATTCAAGTGACGGATCTAAAACACCAGATGCAACTTTCAAATCTTTTGGAATCAACTAATACCAATTCAATAGCAGTCTATTGAATCCGTTACAAATAAAAACGGTTGTCGTAAAATCTTTATGACAACCGTTTTTAAATACTATTTTCTTCTCCTAAAAAATAATAAAGCTTTCGCCTAGGAGTTTATTTTTAAATATGATCAATCATTTTTTAGCGAAGAATCACGTGCAATCAACTCCGCATCTAAAATAATCTTATTCAGCGTCTGTTTCACTGGATCCATCTTTACACGTTCCAAAAAAGTGTTGGCAGCCAACTGACCTATCTGCGCACTATGTTGATTAATACTGGTAATTGTTGGTGTAACTAGCGAAGTAAAAGGTTCGTTTCCAAAGCCTACCAAGCAAATATCATTGGGGACATTGATATTCTTTTCTTTCAACAATTGCAACGCGCCTAAGGCAGCATAATCTCCAGCAATATACACAGCATCTGGCGGATTATCTAAAGCCAATAACGCTTCCATTTTTAATCTTCCATCTTCCAATGTTAAACTACTTTCTACAAGTAAATCATCATCATGCGGTAAATTATAACTATGAATAGCATCAATATATCCTCTAATTCTATTATTAAAAATTCGGGTATGTCTAAAACCACCAATATGCGCTATACGCTTACATCCTTTAGAAACAAGATGCTTCACAATCATAAAACTACTATCATAATCGTTAATTCCAATATAATCTACATTCAAATCATTTTCTCCTCTATCAAATAATATCAATGGAATTCCCTTAGATTTAATTTTCTCGTAATACGACAAATCCACCGTTTCATTTGCCATCGAAGCAATAATGCCATCAACTTGGGTAAAAAGCAAGGTATCTATATTACGACATTCTTTCTTAAAAGACTCGTTAGACTGTGTAATGATAATATTATACCCTTTGCCGTTCAGGACTTCTTCAATATTTTGAATAACGGAAGAAAAAAAGTTACTACTCGTTTTTGGAACAATAACGCCCACCAAATTACTTTTCCCTTTTCGCAATGCACTCGCCAAATGATTGGGTTGATAATTTAGTTCCTTGGCAACACGTTTAACAGCAGCTTTAGTTTTTGCACTAATTCTAGAATCGTCATGAAGTGCCTTTGATACAGCAGCAGGCGAAATATTTAAAACCGTAGCAATGTCTTTTATTGTAGTTCTTTTTTTTTTCACTTAGTTTTTATATATTTGCTTAAACGTTTAAGCAAAAGTAGCTTTTTATGTCAAATAATCAAAACTAACGAAGTTTTGATTTATTTTTAACCATCTGCTTAAACGTTTAACCAAAACAAAATTTTAACAATTTAAGACGATATAAAAATGAGTAAAGTAGTCACTTTTGGAGAAATTATGCTTCGTTTAGCACCTCCAGGATTTTTAAGGTTTTCGCAAACAAATAGCTTCGACGTAGTATACGGTGGAGGAGAATCGAATGTAGCCGTTTCTTTGGCAAACTATGGAGTTGATGTAGATTTCGTAACACGATTACCAAACAACGATATTGGACATTGCGCCATGATGGAAATGAGAAAACGTGGTGTTGGTGTCAATAAAATTGTGTGGGGAGGAGATCGTTTAGGAATCTATTTCCTAGAAACTGGAGCCGTAAGTAGAGGAAGTAAAGTAGTCTACGACAGAGCGCATTCTGCCATCGCCGAAATAAAATCAGGAATGATTGATTGGGACGCCGTATTTGACGGAGTAGCATGGTTTCACTGGACAGGAATTACACCTGCCATATCGCAAGGAGCAGCAGACGTTTGTTTAGAAGCCGTAAAAGCTGCAAGTGCCAAAGGAATTACAATCTCTACCGACTTAAACTACAGAGCAAAACTTTGGAAATATTGTGATGATGCGCATAGAGAAAAAGTGATGACTGAATTGACTTCCTATTGTGATATCGTATTAGGAAACGAAGAAGATGCGGAGAAGCATTTTGGTATTCACCCAGAAGGATTAGATGTACACAAACACGGACATGATGTAAAAGCAGAAGCATTCTTATCAGTTTGTAAACAAATGATGGAAAAATTTCCAAGAGCCAAAAAAGTAATCACAACGTTAAGAGGTTCTATTTCAGCTTCACACAATACATGGGCAGGCGTTTTATACGATGGTTCAAAAATGTACGAAACACGCCAATACCAAATTACTGATATCGTAGATAGAGTTGGTGGTGGTGATTCATTCATGGGCGGATTAATCTATGGATTATTAAAATACCCAGAAGATGACCAAAACGCGTTAGACTTTGCAGTAGCAGCTTCTTGTTTAAAACATACAATAAAAGGAGATGCAAACTTATCGACCATAGCAGAAGTAGAAAAATTAATGGGTGGAGACGCTTCTGGAAGAGTTGCGAGATAACGCATTAATCGTTCTGGAAAAGACGTAAAGTAGTCTATTGAATCTTAAACAAATATTAAAATGATTTCCGTTTTTACGGGAATAAAAAATAAATTATTTAATGGCACAATATTCAAGAATAGAAGTAGCGCAAGTCATGAAGGAAACGGGATTGGTTCCGCTATTTTTCAACAGTGATATAGAAGTAAGCAAAAAAGTGCTGAAAGCTTGTTATAATGGAGGTGCACGCTTACTAGAATTTACAGCGCGTGGCGATTTTGCACATGAAGTTTTTGGCGAACTCACAAAATACGCAGTTGCCGAACTCCCCGGAATGATCATGGGAGTTGGTTCGGTTACGGATGCCGCTGCCGCTTCTTTATATATGTCGCTTGGCGCGAATTTTATCGTGACGCCTGTATTGCGAGAAGACATTGCATTGGTGTGTAACCGACGTAAAGTATTATGGTCGCCAGGTTGCGGTTCACTCACTGAAATCGCGAAAGCGGAAGAATTAGGTTGTGAAATCGTGAAACTATTCCCTGGTGGAATTTACGGACCTAACTTCATCAAAGCCATCAAAGGGCCACAACCTTGGACAAGTATCATGCCTACAGGCGGCGTTTCGCCAACGAAAGAAAACTTAGAAGGTTGGTTTAATGCCGGAGCAACATGCGTTGGAATGGGCTCAAAACTGATCAAAAAGGAAGAAAACGGTGAATTTGATTTGCAAAAAATAGAAAGCCTAACCCGAGAAGCGCTTCAAATCATAAAAGCATTAAAAACATGAACCTAACACAATCTGCCATCACATTAAAGGAATTATCGCAACTATCAGGATTTTCAGTCTCTACGGTTTCCAAAGCGCTGAACAATAAATTTGACATCAGTCCAGGTACCCGAAAGGCCATTCAAAAAATAGCGAACAAGCATAACTATGTTCCTAATAACTATGCAGTAGCGTTACGCAAAAAGAAAACCAAAGCCATTGCGATTATCATTCCTCAAATCAATACTAAATTTTACAGTTGTTTTTTGTATCACATTGAAAAAGTAGCTTCAAAATACGGCTATCGTATCATTGTATTTCAATCTTTTGAAGAAAAGAAACGCGAAAAAGAATGTTTACAAAGTATTAATGATGGTAGTGTTGACGGCGCAATTTTAGTGTCAAAAAATCCATTAAACTCACTATACAAACCAAAATATCATTCGTTGCCCATACAATGCATTCAACTTTCGGAAACATCTGAAGAAGAAGAATTAAAACAAAATTGTATTGAAGCTTTTTCTGAGCTGCTAGCTTCGTTTATTGTGGTTTAAAAAAATAGTTTGATCAAATAGATTTAAAAAAGCTTTGCAGTTCATGTGAAGCTTTTTTTTGATCAAGAAAAAAGTATGCAAATATGGACAGCTTTGGAATCTTAAAAAAATCATCTTCGGAACAAAAAACGGCTCAAATTAAACATAAAAATACCACGATCAATTTACGCAATCGTTGTAGTATTTATTGAACAGTCAAACAATCGTTAATTTTGATCTAAATTCTATTTTAACAGTTATTTTTTTACTAACTTACCTAGAAAATAATTGCTATAGTGCTAAAAAAATAAGATTGTAGGTACCGTATGCTGAGCGAGTTACTAGTAAAAAGAAAAATCTATGAAAGTCAAAATCATGAGCTCATCGGGTTAATGATTGACGATTTTTTAAAGAGAGAAATACTTCCATTTCATGCCGAATGGGAAAAAAATGGCTGCGTTTCCAGAGAAATCTGGGAGCAAACAGGTGCGCAAGGATTGCTCTGTATCGACGTTCCAGAAAAATATGGAGGTGTAGGTTTCGATTTCTCTTTCAGTGCCTTATTCATTGAAAAACTAGCCAATTTCGGCATTACAGGTCCTGGCTTTTCGTTACACTCAGATATTATTGCCAATTACATTGTAAAATATGGTACGGAAGCGCAGAAAAATACCTATCTGCCAGCAATGGCACAAGGAACTAAAATTGGCGCTATTGCCATGACAGAACCCGATTGCGGAAGCGATTTATCAAACATACAAACGACTGCGGTTGATAAAGGCGATCATTATCTTGTAAATGGACAAAAAATATTTATCACAAATGGATTGCTGTGCGATTTTGCCATTGTTGCGGTAAAAACACCCAATGCGTCTAACAAAGACAGCATCACTTTACTTTTGATGGATGCTGCTACAGAAGGTTTTCAAAAAGGAACGACCTTCAAAAAACTAGGCATGCATGCGCAAGATACGTGTACACTGTTTTTTGACAATGTAAAAGTGCCTAAAGAACAACTGTTATTTGAAGAAGGGAAAGGCTTTCAGTTGATGATGAACGAATTATCGCGAGAGCGTTTAACGATTGCCATTGCAAGTGCAGGAATGGCAAAAGGCGCTATTGAAGAAACGATCAAATATACTACCACACGAAAGGCGTTCAAAAAACCTATTGCAGCTTTTCAAAATACGCAATTCAAACTTGCCGAATGTGCTGCTCAGCTACAAATTCATCAAGCATTCATTGATGAATGTATTTCCTTGGAAACACACGGAGAATTAAGTGCGGAATCAGCAGCAATTGCAAAATGTGCTGCCTCTGAAATGAGCGCCAACATCATAGATGAATGTTTACAACTATTTGGCGGCTACGGCTACATGTGGGAATACCCAATTGCACGAAGATTTGCAGACAATAGAGTTGCTAAAATCTATGGCGGTACCAATGAAATCATGAAAATACTAATTGCAAAAAAAATGCTTGACGGACATATATAAACACAAGAAGTACAGAGTATAGTTATTTTCCCCAGAAATTAATGTATATCAAAAGTAGTATCACATAAGAAAAAAGACCTAAAAAACTGTAATCCAATTGCATCGAATTGAAGTATCGAAAAAGGAAAAACAGTTTATGAAAATAGTACAAAGTTTTTGGTCAAAACCGAGTTTAAAATTTAAAAACCTAAATGATTTTGATCGTTTCAACGGCGGATGGCTAGACAAACGATACAATTTTATGAGTTGGACATTAAGTTGTCTCCAACTCAACGCGTTTTATGATCGTGTGGAATTAGTCACCGATCAAGAAGGTGAAGCGTTGCTGATAGAAAAGTTAAATCTTCCTTACAGCAAAGTCACCGTTACTTTGGAAGATGTCAATCACTATCATAACGATTTATGGGCAATAGGAAAATTATATACCTATTCCATCCAAGACGAACCGTTCATGCATATTGACGGCGATGTGTTTATCTGGAAAAAATTTGACGAACAAGTCAATAATGCACCGTTAATAGTACAAAACTTAGACAAAGACTTACCGTTTTACTACCCAATTCTCAACGAAGTTGAAGAAAACCTTAGTTACATTCCAGAAGTTGTCAAAAAACAACGTCAAAAAAACAGAATTGTACACTCGTGCAATGCAGGCGTTTTTGGTGGGAATGACATTCCATTCCTAAAAGAATATTGCGCCAAAGCCTTTGAATTCGTCGATAAAAATCTAGAACAACTTGATAAAATCAATGTAGGATATTTTAACTGTATCTACGAACAATACCTTTTTTACTGCATGATAGATCATCATAACAAAGACGTAAGCGCTGTATTAAATGATCTTGACAAAGGTGTAGAAGGTGTAAAAATTGACTTCAACGGTGTTCCTACCAACGTACACTACGCGCATCCTGCCAACTACGCGAAAAAAAGTGAAACCATTTGTAATCACATAGAACATCGGCTAATGATGGACTATCCTGAACACTACTTTCACATTATTGACTTACTAGAATCACATCAAATATAGCCGCTATGAAAGAGATACATGAAACAATTGCGCATAAAAATTTTAACTACACTACGGACGAATTGTACGCTAAAATGAGTGCGTTTGCAAAGCAAGATATACCTGCGGAAAGCTGGTTGCAAATCCTATTATTTTTCATAGATACGTATGCAATTCATCGCGATGTTCATACACTAACACAACTACATTCATTGATGGAATCCTATCAGCAATGTGTGCAAAACATAGCAGGCGATTGTTCCTTTGAAAAGGGAAAAGCAGGATTTTTATACGTAGCGATGCGATTGTCGGAAGTAGACGCGTCTAAAAATTTTATTGACGATGCGTTTGCGCTGCTAGAAAAAGACATTCACAACTTTATCATTTCTCCATACACCAACAATTCCATCCATACAGGACGTTCAGGTTGTTTGTTGGTGTTGGATTATTATCGTTCAATGACGAATGATGAAAACGCTACCAAATGGATGAATGCACTTGCTTCAACAATCGTCTCTCAAGCGCAAATGACGGACAAAGGTATTTTTTGGAAAGATCGGTTAGAAAAACAACATGGCTTGCTCAATTTTGAATATGGGAATGCTGGAATTGGCGCTGCTTTCTTAAAACTTTCAGAAACATGTAATAATGATGAATTTGTGACGATTGCGAAGCAACTATATTCCTATCAACGGCAATTTTGGGATGCCAACTTAGGTTGGAAAGCAACCAAAAAAGGAATTGAAAACACCAAAACATACAAAGCTGCGCTCGAAGCTGTACAAGAAGAAAACAATGCATTTTTCGGACCATTATTGAACAATCTGTTCATTCACGTGGGCGTGACTAAATTTACCTTGTATATATGGCAAAAAACAGCAGATGAAACCATCAAAAATGAACTTATAACATATGTAGAAAGATGTACAAAGCTATATGAAGATCAAAAAGCACTACTTTCTACAGAAAAACACCTTCTATTAGGAACACTTTTTTGGGAAGTTGCACAAATACTAAAAGATGAAAAATATGCAGTAATCTCGAAAACGATTTCGAACTTTATTCAGGAAAAACATGCAAAACAAACATTGCATAATTTTACGGATGTGGTTTTAGCAACACAAATAGCACACTTTAAACTAGCAATAGAAAATACAGGGATTCACAATGCTATAACGGTAAGCTATACAATTCCACAAAGTAATAGTGAAGCGCAAACATTGCCAATCAAACTAAAAGAAAATGTATTGCAAAACACCTTCAACCGTACATTGGCATATCTGAAACTACATAATGAAAAGTTGATTTCAGACTATCTAGCACAACCAATAGGTGAGAAAGCTGTTTTCAACTTTATGGTGTTTATCAAAAAGAATCTCAATCAATTTCCAATCGTTCAGAAAAAACAACTATCCGAGATTTTAAAACTGGAAATCAGTCTTCAAAATCTGAAAAAAAGTATAAAAAACTATGCGTATTTAGAAGCCAAAAACATTCACACGTATCAAAAAGTGCAAGTGTTATTCAACCAATCTGATGAAGAATTGAAAACACTAACACTTCAATTAAATCCGCAAGCAAAAAAACTCACTACAGCACGGAATTGGGAACTAAAACAAGGGAAAATTTCACAAGAAAACTTACGACTTCCTGAATCAAAAACGAATGTGTATATCCTACCATATTACACGCATTTAGTCAAAGAATATTGGCAACATCCCAACAATGTCGTGTTGGAGCATTTTAAAAATCAATCACAAATTACCACTGTTATAGCGCAACTCACGCAATTCTACCAATCGCAAGATGCCATTTACATAGACAACTTTTCGCAGTTCATCATGGCAGAATCAACATATGTTCTTGAAAATCTTGATACGATTCTTTTAAAAATCATCAAAGAATACATGGCAATCGGACTGTTAGAAATTGTGGAACACAAGACTAAATCAAACTAACGAATGAATAGTAAAGAGTTAATACAAGCATTACGAAAAGGAGAAATTTCGATAGAAAGCTACAAGGAATTGCTAGCCAATAAAGGCAATGCAACCACAATTGCACCCAAAAAGAAAAGTGCTCTCGATCTTCTAAATGAAAAGGCACAACCGTTTGCTTCCCAAAAATGCATACACACGTTGTTTGATGAAATTGCTACAAAATATCCAAATCATACTGCGGTACTTCATGAAGAAAATAGCATTTCGTATGCAGACTTGCTCGCAAAAAGTAACGCATTAGCACACAAAATTCAGCAATATGACATACAACCCGATGACATTGTCGGAATCTACATGGATCGCTCTATAGAAACAATTATTTCCATGCTTGGGATTTTAAAAGCGGGCGCAGCTTTCCTTCCGTTAGACATTGACTATCCAACGGCTAGAATTTCATACATCGTTCAAAACAGTCAACTAAAAACGGTCATCACAAAAACAGTTTTCCAAGAAAAATTTGCTGAAATAGGCGCAGAAGCACAAGTGCAAAACAGCATTACAATTGATGCACTACAACTCGAAGAAACGCCTACGTTACAACAAAAAGGAAACACAGAAAATCTAGCGTATATCATTTATACGTCAGGAACCACTGGCGTTCCCAAAGGTGTCATGTTGCAACACAATAGTTTTGTGCCGATGATTACAGATCAGTTGCAACGCTTCTTATGCACAGAAAAGGATGTCTATGCACAATTTGCGTCTATTTCGTTTGATGCGTCAGTGTCGGAAATATTTCTAGCGGTATTAAGCGGCGGAACATTGGTCATGATTCCCGAAGAAGTGAAAAAGAATGGACGCTTATTATTGGAATATTTCATCGAGAAAAAAATCACGATAGCAACCTTGCCACCAACACTCTTGGCAACGGTTCCGAAAGAGGAAAAATTACCGCTCAAAACGCTCATCACCGCAGGAGAAGCCGCGCGTATGGCAGATGTACAACATTATTCAACATATTTGGCGTACATCAATGCATATGGACCTACAGAAAGTACGGTGTGTGCGTCGAGTTTTACGGTAGATCCGAATGCTTCAAACGAAGAAATTCCGATTGGAATTCCACTCAGCAACATTCAATTTCACATCTTAGACGAAGAGCAACAACAAGTTCCTGTGGGACAAGCAGGAGAGTTATACCTTTCGGGAGACGGATTAGCACGCGGATATCTTCACAATTCAGAACTGACAGCTGAGCGATTTTGTACAATTAATGGAATTCGCAGTTACAAAACAGGTGATCGCGTGATCTGCAAACCTGATGGAAATGTATACTTTTTGGGAAGAACGGATCATCAAGTGAAAATTAGAGGTTTTCGAGTAGATCCGCAGGAAATTGAAGTGGTGTTAGAAGAACATGCACAAATTAAAAGTGCGACGATCATTCCGAAAAAAGTCAATGATAATCTAAGCTTAATTGCCTATTTCACTGCTGTAGAATCAATCAAAGTTCAGAAACTAAAATCATTTTTAACAGCAAAACTTCCATCGTATATGGTGCCGCATTTTTTCATCCAACTAGAAGAAATGCCACTTACGATCAACAAAAAAATAGATCGGGAACACCTGCAACAAAAAGAAATCAAACTCGATTTAGAAAACGACTATGTAGCAGCACAAAGTGAAACGGAAAAAGAATTGGTGGCCATTTGGGAAGATATCTTAGGCATTGATGAGGTTGGTGTGGAAGATAATTTCTTTGACTTAGGAGGCGATTCCATCAAAAACATTCAAGTCATCAACAAAGCTTCTAAATATGGATTGGACTTAAAGAATGAAGATCTTTTTAAGCATCAAACCATTCAAGAACTGTCTAAAAATGTACAATTCTCCACAAATAAACACCAAGAAAATGACGAAGTTACTCCAGTAGAAACACTAAGTGAAGCAGAAATTAATGCTTTCTTAGAAGAAAATAAGCTGCTAGAAGCCAAAGAAAACATTGAAGCGGTTTTCAAACTCACACCTTTGCAGTTAGGAATTCTGTTTGAACATATAAAGGCAACGAACTCAGATTTATATTATTTGCAATCGGTCGTAACGATTGAAGAAGCAATTGACTATACACTTTTTGAAGAAACGATCAACGAACTCGTTTCACGATACGACGCGCTGCGAACAGGTGTTTTTTATCAAAACATAGCAAATCCACTACAAGTTACATTCAAAAATTGCAAGCCAATTATAGAAATATTAGACTGGCGAACGGAGACAAACAAAACGGAAAAGCTACAGGAAATCATCCTGCAACGTAGACGACAAAACTTTGAGGTAAGCAAACCGCCATTACTCCGAATATGTTTTATAGAATTTGACAATACAACGGTAAAACTTTTGGTAGAATCGCACCACATTCTAATGGATGGTTGGTCTAATGGAATTCTGCTAAACTATATCTTCAATTCGTATTCCAACAAAAAATACCAAACGTCGTTTCAGCCGACAACGCCAATCTTATACCGCGATTATGTAACACAATTATTGCGTATCAAGAATGAAACAGCCGAAAAAACATTCTGGGAAACGCATTTACAAGGTTTTGAAGAAATCACGCCGTTGCCTTTGGAAAATCTGGAAAACAAACGTCTTTCAGCAAACACAGAAATTCGAAAAGAAACCAAAGTATACACCAATCTAACAGATGCGGAAGCCTTTACAGCGTATGCGCAAAAAAAGCGTGTGACGCCAAATACCATTACGCTTGCCGCGATTTTTATTCTATTAAAAAAGCTCACCAATACCAACGATTTATTAGTTGGTGGCATCAGTTCAGGACGTTCGTTGCGTGGAATTGACACCAAAGATTCTATCGGATTGCATGTCAATACCACACCATTTCGTATGTGTTTAGCAGACGAACAATCCATTGAAAATTTCTTAAAAACCATCCAAGAAACCAGTTTGCAACGCTTGGCGTATGAACATACGTCAATGGCAGACATTTATTCGTATTCCGAATACAAATCGCCTGAAGGATTATTTCAAATATTATACGGTTTTCAAAATTTCCCGAAATATCAAGTGGAAAGTCAGCAAACGGACATCAATATCACGAAATTAGAAACCATTGAACAAGATCATTATCCGTTAGGATTCGCCTTTTCGTTCAGCAACAACTTGGAAGTCATTCTCAATTATGATGCAAATCGCTATGCGGAAAAAACCATTGACACGCTCATCTATTACTTTAAAAATGTGTTGGCTGCGATAATTCGCGATGAAACAAATCTAACAATAGCTTCGTTGCCAATGTTACAAGAAAAAGACATCAAAACATTGGTCTACGACTGGAATGATAATGCCGCGCCAATTCCAACCGATTGTATACATGAAGTGGTGACAAAGCAAGGATTACACTATCCTACGAAGATTGCCGTACAGGATGAAAACACCCAAATTTCGTATGCGGAATTGGAAACGAAAAGCAATCAATTTGCAAATTATTTGCACGCACAAAACATTCAAAAAGGCGCTGCGGTTGCGGTATTTTTAGAACGCTCTGCAGATGTTATTGTTGCGATGTTGGGAATTATGAAAGCTGGCGCAATCTATGTTCCTATTGACAGTGCAACTCCAGAAAATAGAGTTGGTTACATTCTTGAAAATGCAAATGCTAAAACGGTCATTACGCAAGAAAAACTAAAAGAGCGTTTGACAATTTTTAAAGATACAATTGACAGTGTTATTACTGTTGAAACGGATTTGAGTCATCACGCAGCAGAAACTAATGTGCCACAAGTTTCGCAAACGGATATTGCGTATATCATTTACACGTCGGGTTCTACAGGAAAGCCGAAAGGTGTGCCAATTGCGCATCGTTCTTTTGTAAATATGATGTCTGATAAAGCAAAACGTTTTGACATTCAGCCCAATGACAACTTATCGCAAATTGTTTCGTTATCGTTTGATGCGTCTATTTCTGAAATATTTCTCTCCTTATTTGCGGGTGCTACTTTAGTGATCATTCCTGAAGAAGTGAAAAAATCGGGAACGGACATAATCGCATACCTAAACGAGCATCAAATCACCGTAGGAACATTTACACCAGCATACATTTCCGCTTTAGACAAAAGTCAGCAACTATCCTTACGCACGTTGGTTTCTGGTGGAGAAAAAGCCAAAACGGCCGATGTTGCGCATTACAGTCAATACCTAACTTACATCAACGCGTACGGACCTACAGAAGCGTCAATTTGTGCTACTTTTTATCAAGTTGATGCTGAAAACATTCCACACAACATTCCAATAGGAAAGTCGATAGCGAATATCAAGTTATATGTGTTGGATACACAACTAAATCCACAACCAATTGGTGTAGCTGGTGAATTATATATTGGCGGCGTTGGTTTAACCAACGGTTACTTAGGAAATGCAGCACTGACAAAAAAAGCATTGCTAAAAAGTCCGTTTGACAACTCCGAAACCATCTATAAAACGGGCGATATGGTCAAATGGTTGCCTGACGGGAATTTGGTTTTTGTGGAACGAACCGATTTTCAAGTCAAAATTAGAGGACATCGTATTGAGTTGGGCGAAATTGAAAATACACTGCTTAAATTTTCAGACATCCAACAAAATGTAGTCATTCACAAAAAAACGGAAACGGAATCATTCTTAGTGTGTTTTTACAGCACGGAAAATGACAATACGATAGAAACGTTGGATTTGCGCATGTTTTTACAAAAATATCTGCCCGATTATATGATTCCTTCAAAATTCATTCAATTGGAAAATTTCCCGGTAACGCTAAATGGAAAAGTAGATCTCAAAAAACTAAAAGCGCACGAAATTACATTTACAACCGCAAGCGAAATAGTGGAACCTACGAACGAAATAGAAGAAAAGCTAGCAGAAATTTGGAAAGAAACGCTAAAGCTAGAAAGCGTGAGTATTACGGATAATTTCTATGAACTCGGTGGCGATTCAATCAAAATCATGCAGATTTTAGGGAAGATTCAACACGAGTTCAAACAAAAAGTAGATGTGGCTATCTTTTCAGATCATCCAACGATTGCTTCCCTTGCCAAAGTGATCAATGTGCAAAAAGGCATCGAAAATGAACAAATTGAAGCGGCACCAATAGCAGACTATTATCCAGTTTCAAACACGCAATTACGTTTCTGGATGCAATACCAAATGGGCTTAAAAATTGTAGCAAATAGTATCAGTCTATACAATTTAAAAGAAGAAATTGATCAACAAACTTTTGAAAAGGCAATCCAAACATGCATTCAAAAACATGAAATTCTACGCACGGCTTTTGTGGAAGTAGCGCAATCGCCCATGCAAAAAATTCTATCCGAAGATATGTGTGAATTTAAGTTGACTGTAGAAGATTTCTCTGAAAAAAATCATTGGAAATCAGCTATAATCAAACGAGCCAAAGAAGAGTATGCCACAGCTTTTGATTTAGCGAATGCGCCATTATTGCGAGGACAACTCATAAAAGTTGCAGATGAAAAATATGTATTCATCATGACGTTGCATCACAGTATTGTGGATGGTTGGTCCCTCAAATTACTGTATGAAGAAATTTTAGAGAATTACAAAAAACTGCTTGTCGATGCAAATTACAAACCAGAATCCTTGCGAATTCACTATAAAGATTACAGCGTTTGGTTGCAGTCACAATTATCAGGGAATTTAGGGAAAAGAGCGTTGGAATTCTGGAAAAAACAGTTTCCAAATGGTGTCAATGATTTTCACTTTCCAACCGACTTTGAACGAAAAAAAGAAAAAACAACCAACGGACAGCGAGTTTCCGTCACCATTGCAGCACATCAATTGAAAAAACTCAGAAACTTGGCAGAACAGGAAAATGCAAGCCTGTATATGGTGTTATTGAGCGTGATGAAAATTAGCTTGGCGCGACATATCAATGCGAATGAAATTACCGTACGAACGCCAGTTCACGGACGTTTTCATTTAGACTTACAAAACCAAATTGGTCCGTACATCAACAGTATTCCTGTACATACCGAATTGAAAGATGAAGACACATTTCAATCGCTCATCAAAACGATCAAAGACTTTATGTTGGGCGTTTTCAATTATCAATTCTATCCAATTGACAAACTAGCGAGCGACTTGAATGTAAAAAGATATTACGACCGAATGCCTTTTTCTGACGTAGTCATTGTGATGCAAAACAAAGAATTGGCAGAAACTGGCTTGCAAAACACAGAAGACATTTCTACCGCTGATTTGAGCGATTCGGGCATCATCAGCATGGTCGATTTACGCATAGAACTCAATGAATTGGAAGATGAAATACTGATTGCGCTCGATTACAATAGCGATTTATTCAAAGCGAGTACCATTCAGGAAATTGCGGATGCGATTATTTTCATTACAAACGAAGTAATTGAAAATCCAAGCATTCAGATGGAAGCACTAAAAAAAGATACCAGTAACCAGGAAATTAAGAAATCATTTGACTTTGATTTCTTCTTTGACAACTAAAAAAAAGCAATGTTATGAACCCAAAGAAAAATACGTATGATGTGATCATTTGTGGCGGCGGCTTGGCTGGACTCACATTAGCGAGACAATTAAAAGTAGAATTTCCACAACTCTCAACCTTAGTCATAGAAAAACGGACGTTTCCAAAACCCATCGCAACCTATAAAGTGGGCGAATCTACGACGGAAATTGCTTCGTTCTATTTTAAGGAAGATTTACAACTTTCCGACTATTTTAAAAATGCACACTTCAAAAAACTAGGATTCCGCTTTATTCTAGGTGACGGACGCGACGAATGGACAACTCGTCCAGAAATTGGCTTGTCCAAATATCCGCCATACGATTCCTTGCAAATGGACAGAGGCGTATTGGAAAATGATTTATATGAAATCAACAAAGTCAGTGGTGTGGAAATCATTGACGATACGGCAATCACAGATATTGAAATCAATGAAAAAGCACAGGATAATATCGTAAAAATCAAAAATGACGCTGGAGACTTTGACATCAGTTGTCGTTGGGTAATTGATGCAATGGGACGACGTTTGTTTTTTCACAACAAATACAATCTGACCAAAAAAATGGAAACACCACACAATGCCGCGTGGTTTCGTGTCAAAGGACGTTTTGATGTAGAAGATATGGTAAGCAAAGACAATGCGACTTTTCGCAATCATGTACCGCATAAAAACCGCTATTATTCTACGTTTCACATCATGGGACAAGGCTATTGGGTTTGGTTAATTCCACTCAATTCTGGTCATACAAGCATCGGAATTGTGACTTCGGAAGCGTATCACGATTTCAGTACGTACAATACCAAAGCAAAAGCGAAAGCGTGGTTGGAACAGTATGAACCTACAATTGCAAAACATTTAGAGAACTTCAAGATGGAAGATTTTCTCCGCAACAAAAACTACAGTCATTCTGCAACGCGGGTCGCTTCAATAGATCGTTGGGCGTGCACGGGGGAAGCTGCGGTTTTTGCCGATCCGTTGTATTCTCCAGGCTCGAATATGATTGGGTATGAAAACACCTGTATCGTGGATATGTTACGAAAAGATTTAAGCAACAATTTGGAGGAAAAGCATGTCGATCGGTTAAGTCAATTCATCATCTCGCAGAACGAATGGCTGATAGATCACATTCAAGGTTCGTATCCGTATTTCGGACATCAGCAAGTATACACGTTGGCATATTTGTGGAGCGTTGTCATTGGTTGGTCGTTGGATTGTCCGCAAATGTTCAACAAAACTTTTTTAGATATTGAGGTAAAAACGCGCTTAGACAAAGAAAATGCAAACATCATTTTTGCGTTGGGAAGAATGAAAAAACTCTTCTTGGATTGGCATAAAGTGGCAAAAAACACCTTTACGTTCGACTTTATCGACTATCTAAACATTCCGTTCATTCTAGATATTTTCAAGCGGAATTTAGTGCCAAATAAATCATTAGAGACGTTAATTGAAGATCGAATTCACACCGTAGAACGCTTAGAAGAATTTGCACAATCCATTTTCTTAATTGTGGTAAAAGATGTGATGCCAGCACAATTAGAACGCTTCCAAGAACCGATTTGGCTGAATGTAAATGCTATTAGTTTGAATCCAGATGCCTGGGATGAAGAAGGATTGTTTGAACCCAAAACGACTCCTCGCGATATTACAACGGTACAAAATCAAATCCTCAACGTGATTCAGTACAAAGATCAACTCAAAGAAAAAATAGATTTAGACATATCCATATTTTAAAATAAAAAGTCAGCATCGTTATGAATACACAAAGTATCACAGAAACTACACAACAAAAATCTTGGACTGCCGACACCGGAATTCGGTTTTCGTTCAGACAAAAAAATGGAATGTCACAAGCAGAAAAAGCTACATTTCAATTTGAGCTTGATACAACAAAACACGCCAAATTTTTCGAATTGGCAAAAAGCAATGACACCATTTCGCTCGTCGTACTTTTTTCGGCTTTCTCCGTATTGATTCGTAAATATATAGCACAACAAGACATCGTAATCAACACACCTCATTTGGCGAACGTAGAAAAAGATGCGCTGCAAATTCCGATTTCGTTGCACGTAGATACAAACCGAAGTTTCAAAGAACACTTAAAAATGTGTCAAGAAACACTCAAAGAACAATACAGCAAGCAAAAAAGTGATTTGTTAGGAAAAACTGCGAAAAGCAATGTATTATTTGTCTATGAAAATGCACACGATTCTGCAATAACTAAAACGGTTGATTTCGTGTTTTCGTGTAGCAAAGAAACCGATAAAATGCTGATTAATATTACGTATGACGCAGCATGTTACGATACTTTTTTTATTCAAAACATACCTTCACATTTTGATGCGTGTTTGGCATTATTTCAACAACCTGAAACGATGCTGAAGGATGTAAAAATAGTGTCTGATGAAGAAAAAAACACCATCATCAATGTTTTTAATGACACCAAAAAAGCGTACGATTCTGATAAAACCTTAGCAGAATTACTTGAAGCATTTGTAGTGACGAATCCTGAAAAAGCCGCCATAATCTACAATGATGAAACGCTAAGTTATCAAGAGTTTCACAATCGGATCAATATTTTGGCAAACTATCTAATGCAAGAATACGATTTGCAAACTGGCGATTGTGTCGGAGTAATGCTAGAACGTTCTGATAATTGGTTGATTGCCTTATTGGCGATTTGGAAATGTGGCGGAATCTACGTGCCGTTAGATTTAAAATTACCCGTAGAACGCCGAGACACGATTCTCGAAAGAACAAACACAAACGTTTTAATTACGGTGAGCGATTTAATGTTCGATTTGCAAGAATACACAGGAAATTTACTCGCGATTGATCTAGAAATTGATTTTGATTCGGCAGAAAACACAACTTTTCAAAACCGATCGAGCGCAGCACAAACGGCGTATATCATTCATACGTCAGGTTCTACAGGCGAACCGAAAGCGATTCCGATCAAGCATAAAAGTATTTCCGATCGTATGCTGTATCATATTGATTATTTGGAATTGAAAGATCACATAGTATTGCAATTTGCGTCCATTTCGTTTGATGCTTCTTTGGTAGAAATTTTTATGGCATTGGCTGCAGGAAACACACTAGTCGTAAGTTCTGAACGTGAAAAAAATGATACGAATGTTTTAACGCAATTGTTAGAAACATACGATGTAAATGTGGCAATTTTTCCACCTTCGTATCTCAAAATTTTGAACAAACGCGAACTACCAACGATGCAGAAAATCATCACGACAGGCGAAAAAGCGTCCATTCCAGACTGTATTCACTATTCGCAAACCAAAGATGTGTACAATGGTTACGGACCTACGGAAACCTGTATTGGCGCTTCGTTCTATAAAATTGATTATGACAAAAAAGACTATTACGCAGAAAATAGTGTGCCGATTGGAGAACCGTTTAACAATACCACGATTTTACTGTTGGATGAAGAGCTAAACTTAGTGCCAAATGGATTGCAAGGTGAAATTTGTGTCGCAGGATTGGGCTTGTCGGATGGATATTTGAATAATGAAGTAGTAACCGCAGAAAAATTTACGACAACATCCTACTTAAATGGCGATCGGATTTACAAAACGGGCGATTACGCTTCGTTTACGGAAGATGGCGCATTGTTATTTCACGGGCGTATGGATTCGCAAGTACAATTGAACGGAATTCGCGTAGAACTGCACGAAATCGAAACTGCAATCACGTCGCATCAAGAGGTGAAAAATACCGTAGTTATTGTCGATGAATCCAACAATCGAAAACAATTGGTTGCTTTTGTGGAAAAAACTGCGGAGATTGATTCGGATGCGTTAAAATCGTATCTCGCTAATATCATTCCGTCGTACATGTTGCCCAATGCTTTTGTGTATTTTGACGAATTTCCGCTGAACAACGCAGGCAAAGTAGATATGAATGCGCTAAAACAACAAATTAAAGTAGCGGTAACAGCACAAAAAGAAAAGGAAATTGTGGCTCCGACAACGGAATATGAAAAACACATTCTTACCATATTTGAAGAAGTATTGCTGCACAAACCACTGAGCATTACGGACAGCTTTTTTGAATTTGGCGGGAATTCGCTAAAAGCCATTCAAGTAGTGTCGGAAGTATATAAAGTCACAGGAATCACCATTGATGTCCGTGATGTATTTGATCATTCTACGCCGCAAACTTTGGCAAAACACACAGAGAATTATTCACAAAAAGAAGTCATTATTCCTGTCATACATGAAGAAAGTGGTATTTACGATATTTCGTTCAATCAGAAGCGTTTTTTAGGATTTGAAAAGGCGTTTCAAATGATGAGCAAAGACCAAAAACCTAACAATGCGTTTCCAGGAACGTTTACATTGGAAGGACATTTGAATGTGGAAGCGTTTGAAAAAGCCTTGCGACATATTGTACAACGTCATGAAAGTTTGCGCACTTTATTTTTAGAAGTTGATGGCGAATTGAAACAACAAATCTTTGAAAACGGCGATCACACATTTAGTTTTACCTATCATGATGCATCACAAGCGGAAAATCCGTCTGAAAAAGTGGCGGAATTACTGGAAATTGAAGACAAAACGTCTATTGATTTGTTTGAAGGTCCATTGTTGCGCATGCGTTTGATTAAAAAATCAGACACAGAACATTCGTTGATTATGGTCATTCATCACATTGTCTCGGATGGTTGGTCTATGAATGTTTTATTTGACGAATTGTTTGAAAGCTACAACAACTTTGCAAAAGGAGAAGATTCATCGTTAGCACCGTTAAAGATTCATTACAAAGAATTTGCCTATTGGAAAAATGACAAAATCCATCAAGGAGAATTGGAAGCTTCTAAAGAGTTTTGGTTTTCGTATTTGAAAGAGTTAACCCAAGCGATTGACTTCCCGCACACGGTTGAACAAAAAGAATTTAATATTTATAATGGATTTGGGCATGAAATTATTTTGGATGAAACATTCACCAAATTGCTTCGCGATCAAGCCATCAAATACAATACGACGATTTTTACCTTTTTGGTGGGAACGTTGCAATTGCTCATTCATGCTGCAACAGATCAAAAAGATGTCGCTATTGCCAGTGTAAATGCTGGACGCGAACATAAAGATTTAAACAATCAAATTGGCTACTACGCAAACGATACTATTTTTAGAACTTCCGTAGATACGTCAATCAAAGTGGCCGAGTATGTAAAGAATAGCAAACAGAATATGTTAGATGTCTTTTCGCATCAAAACTATCCGTACAGTTTGCTGGTAGAACAACTCAAATTTGCCGAATGTCCAATCGGAATTGGAATAGAAAATTTTACGAAAGTAAGCAACGATACCAAAATGGAAGGTATTTCATTTAGTACAGATACTTCTTCGGTGCATAAATGGTTTGGGCGTAGTTTTTCGTTCAATTTCACCGAAAAAGAACATAGCATTGCGCTGAACGTCTTGTACAACTCTAACCGATTTACAGAAGCGGATGCCATCAAAAGAGCGGATCAATATGCACAACTCTTACGATTGTTATTAGAAAACGAAACGCACACACTTGAAGAAATTATCAACACATTAAACATCGCATAAAATGAACGATCAGGTATATTTAAAACCCAATGTAGTCATTGAACCTTTGTTGAATCGCTGGTATTGCTGGTCGCATTTAATTTCTCCGGCAA
Source organism: uncultured Kordia sp. (assembly GCA_964535135.1). GTDB lineage: Bacteria > Bacteroidota > Bacteroidia > Flavobacteriales > Flavobacteriaceae > Kordia. The sequence goes on along the minus strand of CAZHSA010000002.1, from coordinate 5,809 downwards.
CGGCAGCCAAAATTGTAAAAGAGCGAAACTTAAAGATTATCAACTCGTACATTCAAGCGCCAAAAGCACACAAAGCCGCAACGAAAAATCCAAAACTGTTGGGCGGCCCTTTTATGGATTATCCCACAGAACGAAAAGAAGATGTCATGGCATTAAAACAAACGACGGAAACGCGACAAGGACAATTATTGCAGTTGGCAGATGCGATTTCTGAACTGGAAACCATGCTGAAAAAGGAGGCAAGCGGACAATCGTTAGACGATCTATATGCTAAAATTCCCGAACCATTGCGCGGTTATGTGGAGTTGGTATATGACTTGAATAACAATCCTTCCTATAATATTTTTGAAAGCTTGCTGTATCAAAGTGAATATTATGACGAAAGTATGCAAAGCATTGCACTTTGGATTACCGATAACGACGACCGACCGTTTGTGTTGAGTACGCCTCGATTGGATGAAGATCACATTAAACATATTGAAATTCCGTTTGCAAATTCGGCAATCGATCAATTGAGTCGTATGAAAAAAGAAGCTGGTTCGTTTTCCGAAATCGCGAAGTTGTTAGATTGTGAAAATGACGAATTATTTAAGACCTTCTTTACAGAAGAAAAACCGCCGAAATACGAAAAATATACAGGCGATCATATTCGCATGCGCTACTTTGGACACGCGTGTATTCTGGTAGAAACGAAAGATATCAACATTTTGGTTGATCCATTAATCAGTTATTACGGCTATGTGTCGGAAGTGGACCATTTTTCGGATGTAGATTTGCCCGATGTGATTGATTATGTTTTGATCACGCACAATCATCAAGATCATGTGATGTTTGAAACGTTGTTGCCATTACGTCATAAAATCAAAAACATCATCATTCCGCGCGGTGGAAACGGAAAATTACAAGATCCGAGTCTCAAACTAATGTTTCAAAACATTGGGTTTCACAATGTCACCGAGTTGGATGTGATGGAAAGTTTTTCCTCTGAAAATTGTCGCATCACAGGCGTTCCGTTTTTGGGCGAACATTGCGATTTAAACATTCCAACCAAATTGTGCTTTCACGTAAAAATAGCGTCCTTTTCTATGTTATTTGTGGCAGATTCGTGCAATGTAGAAAATGAAATCTATAAAAAAGTCCATCAAATTATTGGCGATACCGATGTCATCTTTTTAGGGATGGAATGTGAAGGCGCACCATTGTCGTGGATTTACGGGCCATATTTAACCGACAAAGTTCCCAAAGAAATGGATGAATCTAGACGATTGGCAGGTTCCAACGCAGAACGTGGAATGAATTTGGTCAACACCTTCAATTCTTCGGAAGTATATGTCTACGCCATGGGCATGGAACCTTGGCTAAAATATATCAGTAGCATTAAATACACCGAAGCATCCATTCCGATTATAGAATCCAATGCATTGATTAAAGCATGTACTTCAAAAGGAATCATTTCTGAACGACTTTTCGGAGAAAAAGAAATTCTATATCAAGGACAAGAAGTTTCCAACATATAAGTACATTTAAAAGAAACAAAACGATAAGTAGCACCTTCATTTTTACATACAATGAGCACAAAAAAATCGACTAAAAAATCACCCAAAAAAAGCAATGTTATTGCACGAAAGAAACTCTTGCAATTCATAAAACCGTATCGCGGCATCTTCTCTTTAGGCATGTTGTTTTTATTACTTTCTAGCATTACCATGATGTTATTTCCGTATCTCATTGGTCAATTGTTAGGACAGGACACCACAAATCCGACTGAAGCTGCAGAAGCGTTTGTCAACTTAGACGATACCAACACCTTGGTCAAAGTATTGTTTATTGTATTTGGTGTGCAAGCACTATTTTCGTTCTTTAAAACCTATTTATTTGGCTACTTTACAGCGAATACGATGAAAGACATTCGCGTACAATCGTTTCAAAAAATGGTAACCTCACCGTTGCAGTTTTTCAATGAAAACAAAGTAGGAGAGTTGACAAGTAGAGTTGCCACCGATATTGAATTGTTACGCGATACCTTCAACACAACATTGCCATCTTTTATTGGTCAAATTATCACCGTAGTCATCTGTTTGACAGCACTATTTTTAATGTCACCAAAGTTGTGTTTAATCACCTTAGCAGTCGTTCCTGTAGTGGCTTTAATTGGAATGTTTTTTGGGAATTTTATCAAGAAAGTTTCGATGGAAACGCAAGAACATGCCGCAAAATCGAATGCTATTTTAGAAGAAAGTTTGATGGGAATTTCGAATGTAAAATCGTTTGTGAATGAATTTTTTGAGATCAAACGGTATACGAAAACCGTACTAAAAGTGCGCGACAAAACCATGAAGATTGTCAAATGGCAAGGATTTTTCGGAACCTTGATTATCTTCTGCATGTTTGGCTCAATTGTGTTTGTCATTTGGCAAGGAAAATTAATGGTAGAAACTGGAGATATCAGTGGGAAGCATTTCATTAGTTTTATACTCTACACTATTTTTATTGGCGGCTCTATTGGCGGATTGCCCGATTTATATGCAAAAATTCAAAAAGCACTTGGCGCTACGGAAAGCTTGATGAAAATTTTAGAAGGAAATACCGAAAATATTATTTTAGAACCGATCAAAGATCCGTTACAGTTAAACGGAACAGTAACATTGCAAAATGTAAACTTTGCCTACGATTCTCGATTGGATGTTGAGGTCTTAAAAAACATATCACTACATGCAGAAGCTGGGAAACAGATTGCTTTGGTTGGGCCGTCTGGTTCGGGGAAATCAACTTTGTCAGCGTTGTTATTACAGTTTTATCAACCGAGTTCTGGAACGATTTTGTTTGATGGAATTCCCGCAAAAGAGTTTGAATTGAGCAAACTTCGAAACGAAATGGCATTGGTGCCACAAGAAGTCATTTTATTTGGTGGAACGATCAAAGAAAATATTATTTATGGCGATTTAAACGCGACGGATGAAGAAATTTTTGCTGCTGCCAAAGACGCCAATGCACACGATTTCATCATGAATTTCCCTGATGGATATGACACTTTTGTAGGCGATCGTGGCATTCAATTGTCGGGTGGACAAAAACAACGGATTGCTATTGCGAGAGCGATTTTAAAAAACCCTTCCATCTTAATTTTAGACGAAGCCACGAGTTCGTTAGATTCTGAATCCGAACTGTTAATTCAAGAAGCTTTAGACAGATTGATGAAAGGAAGAACGTCATTTATCATCGCGCATCGTTTATCAACCATTAAAGATTGTGATACGATTTTAGTCCTAAAACATGGAAAAATTCATGAAACGGGCACACATGACGAACTCATTTTATTGGAAGATGGTATTTATAAAGGTTTGAGTGAGTTGCAGTATCAATAATATTAAATGCTTTTATATCGTATGTATGACAAACATTGAAGCCAGAAAAAAATAGAGTGTAGTTTTTTCACTTATCTGATTTGTATGTAATTAAGCAGTTTTATATCTAAATTAAAAATAAAATATGTATAATTGATACACCATACTTAATACGATATCATGAAAAAAATCATTTTCCTTCTCAGTTTCTTTCTCAATACTGCATTTTTTATACAAGCACAAACGACGCTAAAGTCAGATACTTGGTACACCTTGCAAAATGGACAAACGGATGCGTTTATGGCAAATGGAGGCAAAAATGAAGCTGGCGATATCATGATTGCGAAAAATAAGGTGTTAGTTGGCGGTCATTGGAAGTTCATTCCAAATGATGACGGACTTTACAAAATACAGAACAAAGCTTCCAAAATGTATTTGGCTTCTTATGGAAACACTAATCTTGGTTCAAGAGTACGACAAACAGATACACCCGGTAACGGCGCACTTTGGCGCGTGATACAATTGCAAGGCGGTAGCGTATTAATTCAGAATAAAGTTTCTTTATTATTTATTGGAGTGGCTGCCGAAACAAATAATACACCATTGATACAAGCTAAAGCATTAACTGCACGAATTATATGGAAGCCTAAAGAAGTAGAAGTGAATAATGGACCTCCTAGAAACACAAATACAAGTGCGTTCCGACCAAGAAATGGAGGAAGATTAGCCAGAGCGTATGTGCGCAATACAGGAGAAATACGAATAGAAGGTGTACGCCCTAGAAACGGACAACGCATTCATTTTTTTCTTCAACAATTAGCAGGCGCGAATGAAGAAGGCATTTCTTTCAATCCCAAAAAACCACCAATTTGTGGACAAACGTTTTTGATACGAAAAGTATTGCCGAGAATAGTACTCAACAAGCCTATGCCTAACATGCGAAATAGAAGGAAACATGAGTTTATGTTTATAGTGGAAGTTTTTTAAATTTTTCTCTGAAAACAATTTTCTTAGTAGTATCACGCGTATAACAAATGTTGTAAAATGCGGCGCTTCTTTTTTGCGTTGATTCTTCTAATAATCATACATTTTTTTTGGTGATGCATGAACTGTGTTGTAAATCAGGAGTTTCCATACAACATGAAGCTTTCCTGTCGTATAAGAAAGACATTTTATCAAAAAGCTGTTCGTCACAAAACCTAAGCGTTCGTCACAATAATTTTTATTCTCTCAAAAAACAGCCCACTTTTATCCCATTAACTAAAACTTTAATACTAATGAAAAAAAAGAATTTTAAAAACTTGACATTGAACAAAAAAGCAGTTTCCAACCTTTCGTATGTAAAAGGTGGAGTTGCAGCTGGAGATAGTGTATTGCACCAACGATCTGGTTGTGCTGCCGATCCAATTTGTGAAAAAGTAAAGCCAGAACCTTTAACAGTTTGGTCTTGTCCTGGAAATTGCTGGACATGGTGGTCTTGTCCATGATCCTTTAGAAAAAAAGCTAGTTAGAAAGTTGAAATTTCGGCACACTAGGTTTGACTTTGTTTTTCGAAATTATTGAAATTCAATACAGAATTTAGAATGACGATGTTGAATGCTTTTCAACTAGCTTTTTTTTATCATTTATAACTAAAATTGAAAACGACTAAAAACATTTAACAGAAAAAATTCCCACAAATGTTTTAAATACATCTGTAAAATGTTATATTTGTGTGCGTTGTAGCATACTTATAAACCCAACATATACAGAAACGTTTTCATGTCTTTTGAACGAATTAAAGAAAAACTAAACATACTGGCAGATGCCGCAAAATACGATGTTTCCTGTTCTTCTAGCGGAAGCAATCGTACCAACAAAAATAAAGGTTTGGGAGATGCAACTGGCATGGGAATTTGTCATACGTATACCGAAGACGGTCGTTGTGTGTCTTTATTAAAAATTTTACTAACAAATCACTGTATTTTTGATTGTGCTTATTGCGTGACGCGAAAAAGTAACGACATTAAACGTGCTGCGTTCAAAGTACAGGAAGTGGTCGATTTGACAATTAATTTTTACCGCAGAAACTATATTGAAGGACTTTTTTTAAGTTCCGGAATCTTTAAAAATGCCGATTATACGATGGAACGTTTGGTGTCTGTCGCAAAGAAACTACGCTTGGAAGAAAACTTTAACGGATACATTCACTTAAAATCCATTCCAGGTGCTTCTGACGAATTGATGCGCGAAGCAGGTTTGTATGCGGACAGATTGAGCGTAAATATCGAAATTCCTACGCGAGAAGGTTTGAAACGACTCGCTCCCGATAAAAATAGAGAAGATTTCATCAAACCGATGAAAAAGGTAAAAAATGAAATCATTCAGTATAAAGCAGAGAAAAAAATCATTAGAAGCACGCCAAAATATGCGCCTGCAGGTCAAAGTACACAAATGATTATTGGTGCAAGTGGCGAAAATGATTA
>CAZHSA010000001.1:0-52545 GCA_964535135.1 uncultured Kordia sp. | reverse complement strand
TTCAAAAAACGTATTTGGCGATTGTAAAAAACAAACCTGCAAAAAGCAAAGGGAAATTAGTCAATTTTCTCAGAAAAAACACGAAAGATAAAAAAGCGGAAATTGTTCCATCAAAATCAAAAGACACACAAAGTTGCATGCTTTCGTATGAAGTCATTGGCAAAAATGAGATTGGATATGTGTTAGCGATACAACCAAAAACGGGCAGATTTCATCAAATTCGTGCACAATTGGCACACATCGGACTTCCTATTGTAGGCGATCAAAAATACGGTTCGGATGTAACTTATACGTCACTTTCTATTTGTCTCCATGCGTGGAAATTAACCTTTGAAGCATTTGATTCCAAAGAACTTATCACGTATGAAGCGTCGTTGCCTGCGCATGATTTTTGGGTGTTTGATGCTGTTTAAAAGGATCAATCAATATTTCTCTATAATTAGTTAGCATTGTTTAAAAAATGGAAAAGCATTCTCCGCGTAAGCGAATACTTTCGTATTTTTACAAAAAACTAAAAACCTCATGAGAATATTTATGTTACTACTTATAGTTTGTGCTGTAAGTTGTACTTCAAAACCGAAAGAAAAAGAAACAACAGCTGCCACTACAGCAGCAGTTATCACAAAAACCACTACCGAAAACACTATGGAAAAAGGAACAATTCATCAATTTACAGTAAAAGATATTTCTGGAAAAGACTTTAAGCTTGCCGATTTAAAAGGGAAAAAAGTAATGATCGTCAACACGGCTTCTAAATGTGGATTAACGCCGCAATACGATCAATTACAAGACGTATATGAAACATTTAAAGACAAAAATTTCACGATTGTTGGTTTTCCAGCAAACAACTTTGGTGCGCAAGAGCCAGGAAGCGATCAGCAAATTGCAACGTTTTGTAAAGTAAATTATGGTGTCACATTTCCGATGATGAGTAAAATTTCGGTAAAAGGAAGCGATATGCATGAAGTGTATCAATTCCTAACGCAAAAATCAAAAAACGGATTGCAAGATTCGGACGTAGCGTGGAATTTTCAAAAGTATTTAGTGAATGAAAAAGGAGAATTAGAAAAAGTAATTTCTCCACAAACCTTGCCTAATGACGAAGCTGTTATTTCTTGGATTGAAGGGAAGTAAATAGTTTTAGACATAAAAAATAATACAAATATCGCTTTTTTTAAAGAATTTGGAGATTCGGAAAAAAAAGCGATATTTGTATCATTATGGAACTGTAGATCATTTATATTCGGAACCCGTCGAACACTTTTCGACACTTTTTTGTAGCACAGCTTCACGTAGCTACACATTTCTAATATATACTTATACATTATGTCTCAGGACCAAACACTATCAATCAAAAAACTATATACATCTCTTAAAGAAGCCCTAAAAGGCACACAAAACGATTTCACGACAGGAAGCATTCGAAAGGCAATTTTTATGCTGTCCATTCCCATGATTCTAGAAATGTTGATGGAATCTATTTTCGCAATTGTCGATATCGCCTTCGTTTCACAAGTCAGTACGAATGCCGTTGCTACGATCGGACTCACAGAATCGGTCGTTACCTTAGTATATGCCGTTGCCATTGGCGTAAGTATGGCAGCAACCGCTTTAGTCGCACGTAGAATTGGCGAAAAAGATCCAACTGGCGCTTCAAAAGTAGCTGTACAAGCCATCTTTTTAGGTGTTTCTATCGCAAGTGTCATCAGCGTGATTGGAATTATATTTCCGAAAGAAATCTTAGGACTCATGGGCGGCGAAGCCGAACTCATTGAAGAAGGTTTTGGTTATACGCAAATCCTTTTAGGAGGAAATATGACTATCATGCTACTCTTTTTAATCAACGCGATATTTAGAGGCGCAGGAAATGCTTCTGTAGCGATGAAAGCGTTGATTTTATCCAATGTGCTCAATATCATTCTCGATCCATTATTTATTTTCGGATTCGGACCAGTTCCTGCTTTTGGAGTAGAAGGCGCCGCTATTGCAACGACTATTGGACGTGGAACTGCCGTTTTATTTCAATTGGCAATCTTATTTTATGGCGGAAGCGTCATTAAAATCAAATATAAAGATTTGGTATTTAGAGCTGTGATCATGCTAGATCTCTTAAAAATATCGCTGGGCGGAATTGGACAATTCATCATTGGAACATCAAGTTGGATTTTCCTCATGCGAATCATGTCTGAATTCGGAAGCGATGTTTTGGCAGGCTACACGATTGCCATTCGCGTCGTAATGTTTACATTGTTACCTTGTTGGGGAATGAGCAATGCAGCAGCAACGTTGGTTGGACAAAACTTAGGCGCCAATCAGCCAAAACGAGCAGAAACCTCTGTTTGGAAAACGGGAAAATACAATGCTTGGTTTATGGGAATTGTGTCTATTGTGTATTTAGTCTTTGCTAAAGAAATCATTGGTTTATTTACAGACAAAGCAATTGTTATTGAAAATGGTGCTTTGTGTTTGCAAATTGTGGCTGCGGGCTATGTATTTTACGGATATGCCATGGTGGTCATACAATCGTTCAATGGTGCAGGAGATACCAAAACACCAACCTACATCAATTTTGTGTGTTTTTGGTTATTTCAATTGCCATTTGCCTATTTGATGGCGATATACTTTGATTTTGGACCGCAAGGCGTGTTTTGGGCCGTTACAGCAGCCGAAGTCTTAATTGCCATTATTGGCATGATTGTCTTCAAACAAGGAAAATGGAAAGGTGTGAAAGTCTAGGTTTATACATTCCTGTTTTGTAATTTAGACACCATCAAAATGTAAAAATGAAAAAAAATAATTTAGGACTTAATACTGTTTGTACCCACACAGGAGAAGTAAAAGATACACAATTTAAAGGCGCTGTTTCACCTATTTATCTAAGTAGTTCGTATGCTTTTGAAGATATAGATGAAAAGCGCTATCCACGCTATTTTAATACGCCCAATCAGCAAGCGTTGTGCAAAAAAGTAGCTGCGTTAGAGCAGACAGAAGCGGCACTTATTTTTGGAAGTGGAATGGCGGCTGTAAGTACAAGTTTACTGGCGTTTTTACACAAAGGCGATCATATTATATTGCAAAATGCCTTGTATGGCGGCACCATGAATTTGGTGTTGGAAGAATTTGATAAATACGGAATTGAATATTCGTTCACGAAAAGTTTAGATAGTAAAGATTTCAAAAAGGAAATTCGTAAAAACACCAAAGTCATTTATATTGAAACGCCTTCCAATCCGTTGTTGAAAGTAACGGACATCCGAAAAGTGGTAAAACTTGCCAAAAAGCACCATCTTATCACAATGATTGACAATACATTTGCAAGTCCAGTGAATCAGTTGCCGGGAAATATGGGAATTGACATCATGATTCACAGTGCCACAAAGTATTTTGGCGGTCATAGTGATATTTTAGCAGGTGCTGTTGCCGCTTCCGCAGAACATATCAATCAAATTTTTCAATTGGCAAAAAACCTAGGTGGAAGCTTAAGTGACTTTACCGTTTGGATGTTGGAAAGAAGCATGAAAACGTTGGGAATTCGTGTGAAAGAACAGAACAAAAATGCACTAAAACTCGCAAACTTCTTAGAAAAGCATGAAGCCGTTGCGAATGTGTATTATCCAGGATTAAAATCGCACAAAGATCACAAATTGGCAGCATCGCAAATGTCAGGTTTTGGCGGCATGATGTCGTTTGAGTTGAAACCTAATTATGATGTATCTAAATTTTTCAAATCATTAAAATTAATTAAGCCATCTATGAGTTTGGCAGGTGTAGAAAGTACCGTGTTAAGTCCAACACAAACTTCACATGCACTATTAACGCCGGAAGAACGTAAAAAACAAGGAATTGCGGATGGACTCATTCGTTTTTCAGTCGGGATTGAAGATAAAAAAGATATCATTGTCGATTTGAAACAGGCGATAAAAAAGGCGAAGAAGTAATAAAAATTTTAAACGAAATTGCATTAAGGATAGAAGCATTTGTTTGAGCTCTTTTGTGTTGGATTCCTGCCTTAGCAGGAAAGCCATAAACAAAAAGCGAGTGCGGATAGCCTGACCTACGAGATATCGGAGGAAATGCCCAAATAAATAGTAGAGATGAAGTTAGACATATTAGCCATTGGCGCACATCCTGATGATGTAGAATTGGGTTGCGGCGCTACGATTGCTAAAGAAATTTCCAAAGGAAAAACAGTCGGAATCCTCGATTTGACACGAGGAGAACTGGGCACACGCGGTTCAGCAGATTTACGTGATGTTGAAGCGGCTAATGCGGCAAAAATATTGGGTGTAGCTGTTAGAGAGAATTTAGCGTTTGCAGATGGCTTTTTTAGGAATGATAAAGCACATCAATTAGAGATCATAAAAGTGATTCGCAAATATCAGCCAGAAATTGTATTGTGTAATGCTGTGGACGATAGACACATAGATCATGGAAAGGGAAGTCAGCTCGTAAGTGATGCCTGTTTTTTGAGTGGTTTGCTAAAGATTGAAACTGAATTTGATGGTAAATTACAAGAAAAATGGCGACCAACACATGTGTATCATTATATTCAGTGGAAAAATTTGGAACCAGATTTTGTGGTGGATGTTTCAGGTTTTATAGAAAAGAAACACGATGCTGTGATGGCGTATAGCTCACAATTTTACGATCCGAAAAGTAGTGAAGCGGAAACGCCCATTACGAGTAAAAACTTTATAGATAGCATTACCTACAGAGCGCGCGATTTAGGACGTTTGATTGGTGTAGATCATGCGGAAGGCTTTACGGTAGAACGTTACGTGGCGGTAGATTCGCTAGATGATTTAATTTAAACACAAACGATATGGAACAAGAACATGCACACGACCCATTACGATTTCAGTATGAATCGAGTATACGAACATTTTCGGTACGCACAAAAATACTTGCGATCGTATTAGTTTTGATTTTTATAGCGATTCCATTATATGAGATAAGTCCTGAGACATTCAAGTTAAATCAGATTACTAAATATGTTCCATGTCCACAAGGTATACACTGTGGATGTTTTGGAGGATTATTTTTTTAAATTGAAGCATTATTACTTGATGAGAAATTATTTTCAATGCTAATCTTTTTAAAATCACACACATAAAAAACAAAGTAAAATAAGTTTTATAATTGCTTTGTATGAAATATAAAATAGTTTATATTTGCATCCGCAAAACAAATGGTGATTGTAGCTCAGTTGGTTAGAGCGCTGGATTGTGGTTCCAGAGGTCGCCGGTTCGAACCCGGTCTTTCACCCAAAAGTAAACCTCTCATTCGAGAGGTTTTTTTGTACCATAATTTTTAGACTTAAAGACAGAACAATACGATCAGATTTTACATTATTATTTTTTAATCTTGTATTTTCGTAAAAAAAGATTTGTTCAAAAAGATAACAGCATATCATAACGTAATTATCAACAAAGGTGTTGAACACGTTTCTACAGAGTTTGACAAGCGTGCCTTGAAATTGCTCAACTTTATTAGTCTCTATGGCGCTATTATGATATTACCTACAGTACTCATCAGGAAATTAATTGAGGCTGATTATGCACCTATATTTGTAATCTTTTTAGCAGAGATCATATTAGTCACAGTAATTTATCTGAATGGAACAGGTAAAAGTCAAATCTCTTGTTTATTATATTTATTCAGTATGCCTACGTTTGCATATCCTGCAGTATTTCTAGATACAGAGCAAATAGAAGTACCTTATGCTGCTTTATGTATCGGCTTTTTTAGTATTTTTTTGGTTAAGAATAGAATTTGGAAAAATTTAGGCTTTCTATATGCCTTTATTACATTTTCCTTTTTGCACTATTTTCAACTTAACGAACGAGAATTTGGAGTTTTAGGTTACATTCTCACATTAATCATTTTACTCCTTTTTGCGTATGGTTTACAATTCGTAAACAAAATGCGTAATAAAGATGAAAAAACCATCAAAGCACAGAATCATACGCTAAAACATCAAAATGAAGTCATTAAAAAAACTTCTGAACAGCTGATACAACTCGAAAAAGAAAAATACGAGCAAGAATTGTTGTTGAAGCAAAAGGATATAGAGATGATTCTTTCCAATAATAAGGTGCAAATACAACTGAATGAAAATCTCATCAAAAAATTAAAATTAGCACAGCAAGAAGGCAAATTAGAAAATAACATCAGGCAAGTCATTTTAGAACTTCGTCAGCAAAATGAAATCAATACTAAGATGAATCTTTCTGAGCAGAATTTAGCCTTAGTGAATGCTAATTTCTTCGAGAATTTACTAAAAGCACACCCAAATATAACCCGAACAGACAAAGAATTTTGTTCCTATATCAAATTAGGATTATCATCTAAAGAAATTGCAGTCGTTAGAAATACGACGGTAAATACTGTAAATGTCGCCAAAACCAGATTGCGTAAAAAAATGGGTTTGGATTCCAATCAAAATATCGCTGCATACTTAGCATCTTTTTAAGTCTGAGATTCCTTTTTTTGTGAAAAAGAGCCACTTCTACAGGACTCTTTTCTAAAAAATATACCAAAATAACACACTGCTAACATTTTATCACTGATGGTTTCTTGGGAGAAAAAGTTAGTTCTTACATCTTTGTAACAGGTATTATTGAGTTGGGTAAAAGATGACTTCATAATATTTTATTCTATAAAGTGATCATCACTCAATAGCAGTTTAGTTTACGAAAAGGTTAAAAAGTGATCGAGACTATTGTAAAAGATAAATTTCGATCGTTGGGAACATCCAGATAAATTCTATCTGGATAAAAAAACTACTATTTAAGTACGTTTAATATACACATATTAGATATTGTAAATAGTTAGTTTATTTTATTATGGTTGAAAGATGGGGTAGTTCCCATCTTTCTTTTTTTGTATACACTTCAAAAGACACACTTACTCCATTTCAATCTACTTTACAAATTCCATGAGAATAAATCGTCTTAATTTCTTTTAAAAACGATAGGATCAAATGAGTAATATGCAATTTGCATAAGCCAAAAGTAAAACTTAGAAAGTATCTTAGCTATATAGTGTATTAATGAGAAATAATTATATAGCACTGATTGTTAGTATTTTATGGATTTTGCTAATACTTTATCACCACTACTTTTTTTTTCTTGAAAACAGTTTTAAGCATCTTTGCTCCATTCAAAATGACAAGTATATCTCATCCATTGTCAAAACCATAATAATTAAAAAAATCTATCATGTTGAAAAAATTACTATTATTTTTTGGAGTATTCATATCTGGAATATTTGTACTCAATGCTTATGGCAATTTTGAAGGGCGGCGATCAGCAAAAGCCAAAAAAACAGTATCAACTCAAAATTCTGATACTGTAGAAACAACTCATTCGGAAACGTTGAATCCTTATACCGCGATTCCCGATCCAAATTTTGAAGCAGCACTGAGTGCGTATGATGACATTCCAAATGACGGACAAGTACCGACCAATAATATTAATGGAATCACTAATCTTAATGTAAATGGTTCCAATATTTCAACCCTTATTGGAATTGAGGATTTTACAGCATTACAATATCTGGATCTCGATAATAATAGTTTAGATTCATTAAATGTGAGTAACAATACAGCATTGATACGATTACGTCTTCGTCTTAACAACGTATCCAATATAGATCTCAGCAACAACATCAATCTTAGAGTCTTATCAATTGGAGATAATGGTCTTGAACGCTTAGATATAAGCAATAATGTAAACTTAGAAGATTTATTTGTTGGAGGGAATTCACTAACAGATTTAGATTTAAGCAACAATCCAAATTTAGAAACCGTAGGCGTTAATACCAATAACTTAGTCAATCTCAATATCCAAAATGGAAACAATGCCAATATCACCACTTTTGTCGCGGGGAATAATCCAGATTTGAACTGTATTTTAGTAGACAATGTCTCGTATAGTAATGCAAACTGGACAAGTATTGATCCACAAGTAAGTTTTAATGAGGTGGAATGTGATAATTACACTGCCATTCCCGACTCCAATTTTGAAGCAAGATTAGAAGCATTAGGCTACGATAATATTTCAGGTGATGGACAAGTTCCAAAAGTCTATATTGAAAATGTAACAAGCTTAGATGTTTCCAACAGAGGTATTTCTAATCTCATCGGGATTCAGGATTTTACAGCGTTAGAGTATCTTGATTTTAACAATAACAATGTAGATTCACTAAATGTACTCAATAATACGGCATTACGCATATTACGTTTGCGTAATAACAATGTCAATACGATAGACATTAGTAACAATACTAATCTTATAAATTTATTGATCGAAAATAATGGTCTTGAACGCTTAGATGTAAGCAATAATGTAAACTTAGAGCAATTATATCTTGCTGGCAATGTACTAACAGATTTGGACTTGAGCAATAATCCTAATTTGGAAATCTTAGGCGTCAATACCAATAACTTAGTCAATCTCAATATCCAAAATGGTAACAATACCAATATTACCACTTTTGTTGCTGTAAACAATCCAGATTTGAACTGTATTCTGGTGGATAATGTGGGATATAGTAATGCAAACTGGACAAGTATTGATCCGCAAGTAAGTTTTAATGATGTGGAATGTAATAATTATACCGCCATTCCCGATCCTAATTTTGAAGCAGCTTTAGAATCCTTAGGATATGATAATATTTCGGGTGATGGACAAGTACCGACAGTTTTTATTGAAAGTGTGACAGGCTTAAATCTTTTTAATAGAAATATTTCTGATTTAACTGGAATTGAAGCGTTTACAGCTTTAACCAATTTGAACTGTGAACGAAACAATTTAACAAGTCTTGATTTGCAATACAATACCAATCTGCAAATCCTTAATTGTGGACTTAATCTTATCACAGCATTGGATTTACAGCATAATACAGTACTAGAAAATTTAAATTGCGCAAGAAACAGTATTCCGAGTCTTGATCTGCAATATAATACAGTGCTTAGAAGTGTCAACTGTGAACGAAATAGCATGACAATGCTCAATATTTCTAATAATCCCGCATTGGAAGCTTTAGATTGTGAAAGAAATAGCATTGGTGCAATTGATATTACCAATAATTCGCTTTTAGAAACATTGGTAATCAGATTAAATCCTATTAGTGAATTAAATCTTTCCCAAAATACAGCTTTACGAATTTATATTGGCGATGGTACACGAATTAATACACTTAACTTCAATACAAATGTACTACTAGAAACTGTTGTGGTAAGAAGTAATGACATCACTGAAATCAATATAAAAAATCAAAACAATACCAACATTACAAATTTTGATGCAAGCAACAGTCCAAATCTTACCTGTATTGCGGTAGACGATGTATCTTACAGTATTGACAACTGGACACAGGTTAATAATGCTACCGTCTTTACTTCTACCTTTTGTAATTACACAGCAATTCCCGATGCTAATTTTGAAGCTGCTTTGAATGCATTAGGGTATGATGATATTGCAGCAGATGGACAAGTACCAACCTCATTGATTGAAGGTCTAACTTCCTTAGATGTTTCCAATCAACTCATTATGGACTTGACAGGAATTGAAGATTTTACTGCGCTAGAAACTTTAAATGCAAATAGCAATTCGCTTACAACTGTTGATCTCAGTGCCAATATAGCTTTACGATCTATATCCATTCGAGAAAATACCTTAGCAAGCTTAGACGTAACAAACAATAGCAATTTAGAGACGATTGCCATTCAAGACAACAATGTATCTAGCTTAGATTTAAGTAACAATACTGCGCTCAACTATTTAGGCATTGCCCGTAATTCATTAGCTACCATTGATGTTTCAAATAATATAAATTTATCCGAATTATTTGCAGGTTCAAATGCACTTACTGGCACTATAGATTTAAGCAACAATCCCAATTTAACAGTCGTGGGTTTAAACGGAAATAATATTACCTATTTAGATGTTAGAAACGGTTTCAATACTGCGATTACAACGTTTACAACTGCCGAAAATCCGAATTTATATTGTATACAGGTTGATGATGCTGATTATAGTACTACCAATTGGACAGCCATTGATACACAAACTTTTTTTAGTGATATTGACACTAGCTGTTATACAAGCATTCCTGATCCTGATTTTGAAGCAGCTTTGGGCGATTTAGGCTATGATGATATTCCAGGTGATGGACAAGTGCCAAAAGGCTTCATTGCTGGTGTAACTGTTCTAAATGTCATCAATAAATCAATTGAAGATCTCTCAGGAATTGAAGATTTTACATCCTTAACAGATTTAAGAATTGCAGCAAATCCAATAACTGAAATAGATCTGACAAATAATACAGCTTTGGAAGCTTTAGATGCTGCCAACTGTGATATTTCAACAATTAATATTACGGGACTCACACAATTACGAAACCTGTACATCCAACTTAATGAATTGCCAAGTTTAGATCTTTCTGCATTTCCAAATTTGGAAAATTTAGATGTGAGTAACAACCTGTTGACAGCACTGAACATTCGAAATGGAAATAGTACAACACTGTTAACCATGAACGCGCGTAACAATGATAACTTAACCTGCATTTTTATTGACAATCTATCAGATGTAAATAGTACTTGGTTTAAAGATGATCAGGCAAGCTATACTGAAACAGATTACTGTGGTTATACTTCGATTCCTGATACAAATTTTGAAGGACGATTGAACGATTTAGGTTATGATGATATTGTGGGTGACGGACAAGTGCCAACCGATTTAATAAGCACTATAAACAGTTTAAATATTGCTTCAAACAACATTTCAGACTTAACAGGAATACAAGATTTTAGAGCGCTGCAAGTGTTTGATGCATCTAACAATCCTGCTACGTCCATTGCTATTGATAGTTTAACGCAATTATTGGAACTAAATCTATCAAATACAGGTTTAGACTCTCTCAATACTGATCGCAATACTTTGCTGAAAATTTTACGAGTAGATGAATCTAGCATCAAATCCCTAGATATTACCAATAATGAAGAATTAATATTGCTAAACGCTGACGATATTGGCGTGCTAGCGAATGTTACTTTCGGAAACAATTCATTCTTAAGAGAACTCATTTTAAGTGGTAATCAATTAACAAGCATTGATCTTTCTACATTTCCACAGCTAAGAACAGTTCGATTAAACAATAATAACTTTACAACCATCAATCTAAAAAACGGAAACAACGGGATAATAACCGACTTTACTGCCGTAGGAAATCCGAGTTTAACATGTATTTTGGTTGATAATGCTACTGCTTTTACCAATTCTTGGGGAACTGTGGTAGGTAATGCCAACATAAGTGATACATTTTGCGACTACACAACAATCACCGATCCTAACTTTGAAGCTGTATTAAATACCTTAGGTTATGACGATATTTCTGGTGATGGACAAGTGCCAACGCCATTAATTACACCTGTAACTTCGCTAAATGTAAGCAATCAAGCAATTACAGATTTGACAGGGATTCAGGATTTTATTAATCTTCAAACTTTAAACGTATCAGACAATACGATTACTGAAATTCCGACGTCAAGCTTAACACAATTGGTCACTTTACAGGCGAATAACAATAGCTTAAATACTTTAAACGTTTCAAGCAATACAAGCTTAGAACGTTTATTGGTAGAAAATAACAATCTTTCAAGTTTGAATCTTCAAAATGCAACGCTGCTGGAAGAACTTTCCGCTAACGACAACAACTTAAATTCCATTTCATTAAATAATAACACTGCATTGGAAAGAGTTTCATTGTCTAATAACATGCTCACAGCATTGGATGTAACTTCTTTGACAAATTTAATAGAGTTGCAAGCTGATTCTAACGCGATTCCTGTATTGGCATTAGATGCAAACGTGAATCTAGAATTTCTGAGTATTAATAACAATCAATTAAGTACAATTGATTTATCAAATAATACGCTGCTTGATAACTTCTCAGCGCAAAACAACCAACTGACAAGTATTGATTTATCGAACAATGGAAATTTACGTACAATTCGTTTAAACAATAACAATTTAACAGCAGCGAATGTTAGAAACGGAAACAATACCAACATTCTAATTTTCTCCATCATTGGAAATAGTGGATTAACTTGTGTTTTGGTAGATGATGCAGCCTACAGTACGACAAACTGGACATTAGTAGATTCGCAAGTACAATTTACAAGTACAGATTATTGTGAGTACACAACAATTCTTGATAACAATTTTGAAACACGTCTGCGACAATTAGGGTATGACGATATTCCAAATGACGGTCGTGTACCTACAGCATTAATTTCAACGGTGACAAATTTGAATCTTTTCAATCGAAGTATTTCAGATTTAACAGGGATTGAAGGTTTTGCAGCATTACAAACGCTTGTAGTAGACCAAAATGGACTCTCAAGTTTAAATTTGAGTGCTAATTCACAATTAAGAGATGTATCTGCAAGTAATAATGTATTAACATCCGTAAATTTTGGTGTCAATACAAATTTGGAAGAAGTTCAACTTAACAATAATAACCTAAGCAGTCTTAGCTTAACAGGACTTACAAACATAGCTTTTCTTAACTTGAATAGTAATCCATTAAACTCATTGGATTTAACAGATCAAGGAGCGTTGCAAGAATTATTTCTAAATAGCAATCCTTATCTAACAAGTGTGAATCTAACTAACAAAACTGCGTTAAGAGAAGCATATCTGCGAAATAGTACGGTACTTTCTTCCATTACCTTTGGCAACAATCCAATGCTTCGTACGGTAGCACTCTCGGGAGCAGCTATTACAGAGATTGACATAACTATGCTGACCGCATTAAGAAGTTTAGAAATAGATAATACTGCACTCACTGATGTAGATGTCTCTCAAAATACTTCACTCAGAGATATAAATGCTAGTGATACTGCTATTACAAGCCTAGATTTATCAGCAAACACATCGCTAGATAATATTATTTTAGAAAATACAGTATTATCATTTTTAAACGTACAAAACGGAAACAATACCAATATTAATAACAATGCTTTTAGGATTGGAAACAATCCAAACCTATTCTGTGTGGTTGTAGATGATGCAACGTATAGTACCAACACTTGGACGAATGTAGATCCGCAAGTTGCTTTCAGTGATACGTTTTGTCGCTACACAACCATTCCAGACGCCAACTTTGAAGCGCGTTTAGAAGCCTTAGGATACGATGATATTTCTGGTGATGGACAAGTACCAACAGCATTAATTGAGGTCGTAACTTCCTTAGATGTAGAAAATATTACAGTATCCAACATTATACAAGATTTAACGGGAATTGAAGCGTTTGCAGCACTTCAACATTTAAACATAAATGCAAATGATGTAGACAGTTTAGATCTAAGATCAAACAGTAATTTAATCACGCTAACATCTACTGCAAATGGTTTACAATCCATTGATGTCACAGGGTTAACCCAACTTGAAGAATTGAATTGTGGATTTAACCTGTTAACTGAACTAGTAGTTGCTACAAATGAAAATCTTAGAAAACTAGATTGTAGAGAAAATAATATAGGGACATTGAATGTAAGCATGCTTCCTTTGTTGACGGATGTAAATTGTAGTTTTAACTCACTCACAGAAGTAAACATTCAAAATGGAAACAATGTCAATTTCACCAATTTCAATGCCGCTACGAACCCTAATTTGACTTGTATTTTAGTAGATGATGTTACTTTCGCACAAACGAACTTTACCAATGTGGATGCTGGTGTGAATTTTTCAGATACTGACTATTGTAACTACACGGCAGTTCCAGATGTAAATTTTGAAGCACGTTTAGAAGCGTTGGGATACGATGATATTTCGGGTGATGGACAAGTGCCAACGGCACTCATTGAAGGTGTTACGTCATTAGATATAGAAAGTGTATCCTCAGTAACTGCTATACAAAACCTCACAGGAATTGAAGCGTTTACGGCATTACAGTACTTAAACATGCGTAACAATAATGTTTCAGATCTAGACTTAAGATCAAACACAAATTTAATCACTTTGATATGCGATTCATCAAGTATTGATACCATCAACTTAACAGATTTAACGCAATTGCAAGAATTAGATTGTAAATTCAATTCGTTTCAAACAATCAATTTATCAACGAATACCAACTTACAAAAGTTAGATTGTAGAGATTCAGGTTTAAATGAATTAGACGTAAGTATGTTGCCATTGCTAACCGATTTAGATTGTAGATTGAATCTTTTTACAGAACTAAACATCCGCAACGGAAACAATGTCAACTTTATCAATTTTGATGCAAGAGACAATGCAAATCTAACCTGTATTTTTGTAGACGATGTTGCGTATGCAACCGCAAACTTTACCAATGTAGACGCTACTGCAAGTTTTA
Source organism: uncultured Kordia sp. (assembly GCA_964535135.1). Lineage (GTDB taxonomy): Bacteria > Bacteroidota > Bacteroidia > Flavobacteriales > Flavobacteriaceae > Kordia. Next base: position 38,157 of record CAZHSA010000001.1, on the reverse strand, counting down.
TTGGAACCGATTATTGTAACTATACAACGATTCCAGACGCTAACTTTGAAGCACGTTTAGAAGCGTTAGGCTACGATGATATTTCAGGTGATGGACAAGTGCCAACAGATTTAATAGCAACGGTTACAAACTTAGATGTTAGAAATCAAAGCATTAATGATTTAACAGGAATTGAAGATTTCACGGCCTTAACCTATTTGGATTGTCAAAACAATTCTATCACTACGCTTAATCTTCAAAATAACACAGCATTGACAACGGTCGTTGCGAAATTTAATTTCATTGATAGTCTAAACATTCAAAACAATGCACTTTTAGAAGTGATTGATTTGCAAAACAATAGACTAGCTTCTGTAGACGTCACAAACAATTCAGCATTAAGAATTCTGGATTTGGAAAGAAATCGTCTTACAACAACTGTAGACGTTTCAAACAATACTGCGCTAACAGGTTTAGTTTTAAAATTTAACACGCTCATTACAGAACTAGACGTTTCACAAAATACAGCATTAAGAGTACTATTGTGTAACACAACACGAATTGATTCACTAGATCTTTCAAACAATACGCAACTAACAGATATACAAGCACAGGACAACAATAGGCTTACGTTTATTGATGTTTCTAATGCAGTTAACTTAAGAGATTTAAAAATATTCAACACACCGTTAACTGCTGTAGATGTAACTGATTGTGCAGCGTTAGAAGGCATTGACGTAAGTTTTACAAACATTACTTCCTTAGATCTTTCCAACAATCCATTAATGATAAAATTAGTTGCACACGATACTAATAATTTAGTGTCTATAAATCTGACCAATACCGCTAATCTAGAAGAATTAAAAGTATATAATTGTAATTTAACTGCATTAGATGTATCTGACTGTACCGCTTTAAAAATTTTAGAAGCTTACAACGCAGATATTACCGAATTGAATTTGGTAAGTAATCCAAATTTAGAAGTGGTAAATGTGTCTAGCAATGATTTTACAACATTCACCATCAAAAATGGTAACAATACGGCAATTACAAGTTTTGATGCATCAAACAATCCAAGCTTAACCTGTCTCGAAGTAGATGATGTAGCTTACAGTAACGCCAATTGGACAAACATTGATCCACAAACGGTCTTTACAGAGTTCTGTCGCTACACAGCCATTCCAGATGCAGCGTTTGAAGCAGAATTGGAAGCAAGTGGTTTGGATGATATTTCAGCAGATGGACAAGTACCAACATCGTTGATAGAGAATGCAACTTCACTAAATATTGGCAGCGTAGGAGTTACCGATTTAACAGGAATTGAAGCCTTTACAGCACTAGAAAATCTTAAAATTAATACAAATACCATCACTACTGTAAACTTGAGTAGTAATACAAATTTGAGAATAGTAGAATTTGAAGATACAACAATCAATAATTTAGTATTAGACAACAATCCGCTATTGGAAAGCATAGAATTTGAAGGCGCAGGACAATCAGTAATTACAGATTTAGATTTATCAAACAGTCCGTTACTACAAAGAGTCGATATAAATTATGTTGGTTTAGTAAATTTAACGTTACCAACACAATTGCCAAACTTAGAAATTCTTTTCATTGCTGGAAACAACTTTGCTTCCTTTGATGCTTCTGGTTATCCTGCATTGCGACGTATTTCGTTTAGCGATAATCCAAACTTGTCAATCTTTGACTTTAGAAACGGAAACAACACCAACATACTTTCCGCTAATCTACTCAACTTACCTAATTTAACCTGTATGTTGGTAGACGATGTTGCGTACGCAACTGCAAACTTCACAAATAGAGATCCACAAATTACATTCAACGAAGTAGATTGCGTAATGCCAACAATCAGCTGTCCTGAAGATGTTATCATTAGCAATGATCCAGGTATTTGTGGAGCGAGTATAACAATACCAATGCCAACCGTAATTGACGATAATACAGGTTGTGTACAAAATGATGATTTAGAATCGTATTCAGAAGGATTACTCTTAGGACAAGGTGGCGATTGGGATACTTGGAATCCAGGAACGACTTCTGAAAGTGGAAATATTACAACCGAACAAGCACGAAGCGGCACAAAAAGTTTAAAAATAGAAGGCGTGGCTACTGGTGGTCCACAAGATATGGTGTACAAATTAGGCGAGAAATCTTTCGGATCTTGGGAACTTACGTATCACTTATACGTTCCAAGTGGAAATAGTGCTTATTCTAATGTGCAAAAAACAGAAATTGCTGGAACAGAAACGGCTAGTCAAATATACTATCATTCTGATGGTACAGGACTTTTCAACGTGAGTGGTAGGTTGATTCCTTTTAACTACCCTCAAGATACTTGGTTTGAAGTGAAAATTTTAGCTAATATAGATGGCGATTATGGTGAAATATCTGTCGATGGAACTTTTGTTGCTAGTCATCCATTCTCAGATAGAAACAGTGGTCCAGTAGGCGTAAGCACTTTAGGCTCTGTTACATTCTACCCAGGAACGCGTAGTGAAAGTGATCCAAATCCAAATGCAACTCCTTTATTTTATGTAGATGATCTAAGTCTTTGTCCTGTAGCAGTGAACGATTATAATAACACTACAGATGCTTCTGATGTGTATCCTGTTGGAAATACACTTGTAGATTGGACATTTACAGATATCGTTGGAAATGTAGCCACCTGTACGCAACAGATCATTGTAAATGATACACAAGCGCCAGAAGTTACAAATTGTCCTTCAGATGTCACAGTAAATACTTGTAATGCGACTGTAAACTATGAAGTACCGTTAGCGTTAGACAATTGTGATGTTGCCGCCATTACTGGATTTATCTATCTAGGTAAACTCGGAAACAAAGCATATTATCTATCTGAAGCTGCTTTCAATGCGCCAGATGCTTTTATAGATGCTGAAGCACAAAATGGTTTTGTTGCCACGATAGATTCTCAAGAATTGAATGAATTACTAACAGAAACAACAAACGCAGCAGGAACTGGTTCAGTAATCATCGGACTTACAGATGCAGCAGATGAAACTGTATTTTCTTGGCATAACGGAAGTACATCCGATTATACCAATTGGAACGATAACGAACCGAATGATTTTCAAGACAATGAAGATTATGTAGAACTACGCTCTAATGGACGTTGGAATGATATCAACGCTACAAGTGCAAGAAGATATGTATTGGAGCTTTCAGGTCTACCAATGACACAAACCGCTGGATTGCCAAGCGGAAGCGATTTCCCTGTCGGAACTACGACAAACACGTTTGAAGCAACTGATTCCGAAGGAAATACAATCACCTGTAGTTTTGATGTTACGGTGGAAGCGTGTACTGCGTTTTCTTTAGACGTGAAAGTCTTTTTACAAGGTGCTGCGTTAAATCCAAATACAGGAGAAGAAAACCTAATGCGTGACGATTTACGCGTATCAGGAATGATTCCTGTGAGAAGTCCGTACGACAATGCAGAGGCTGCTCCTACAGCGTTTGATGCGACAGGACATGATGCTATTGTGGATTGGGTTTGGGTAGAACTTCGTGATAAAAATGATCCTACTATTGTGGTAGAAGGACGCTCATACTTACTACAACGCGATGGAGATATTGTTGCGAGAGATGGCGTATCAAGCTTATTCTATGAAGTAACAGATAACACGTACTATATCGCTGTAAAACATAGAAATCATCTCGGAATTATGAGCAATGCCGCACTGACATTCACAGCAACGAATAGTGTTGATTTTACAAACAGTTCAGCTGTAGTTACTTTTGGAAATAATGCACAAACCACTTCTGGAATGCCTAGTGGAGTAGCAGCTATGTGGTGTGGAAATGCAAACAATGATACGGTAATTCAGTATTCAGGAACCAGTCCAGATACGCCAAATATATTATCTGTAGTATTAAATGATCCAAGTAACTTTCTAAATTTCCCTACGTTTAGCGTTACGGGTTATAATGCAAATGATATAAATATGGATGGAGTGATTCAATACTCAGGAACGAGTCCTGATACGCCATTCATTTTGCAAAACGTATTAGCGCATCCAGGAAACTTCTTGAATTTTAGTACATATCAAATCGTTGAGCAATTACCTGAAAATGTTTCAACTGTAATTAATTAGTAAACTAGTTCGGGGCAAGCCCACGAAGCATTCAATTGAAAACATAAAAATATTTCGACGCAAGCGTCGGAGCATTTTAAATCTCGATTATCGAGTAAATCGTAAATAGTTGTTCGTTCGGGCACAGTCGGGAATCATCAAAAAAAAAAAGAAGATTAAGTACCGTACTGTGCTCAACGTAACGATCAGACAAAATAGAACACACAAAAAAATCATGAAAACACATTATTTAAAAACACTCATAGTAACCATTATAACAATGACAATCTTTCAAGCAAAGGCTCAAGATGGTTACACGTACACGCTTATTGATAATGGCGCTTATAACTTTACCATTGGCGCTGTTCCCAACACAAGTACAAATAACTTTGCAACTTCGGTACAAAGCTATGGTTTCACCATTATCCTACCAGATGGTGTTACCGCGAGTATTACATCTTCTCTTGGAAATGCTGCTAACGCCACTTTTTTCGATGGAAATGCTATTGGACAATCGTCAATAGATGGATACTTAATCACAGAAACATTGGGAAGTCCTGTGTCGCTGTCAGCTCCTTCTGCAGGAATGACCTCAAACATTGTTACGATTCAAATAAATGGTGCGCCAACTTCTGGATCAATGTATATTTTGGAAAACAATTCAGCCTTGGCAACGACATTAACACCGTTAAAAAGCTTTATGCAAGCGGATATGGTAGACAATGGTATGGCAGAATTTGTCAATGTCGTTGATCCGAATGCAGCAGCAGTTTCAGGAATGTCATCTTTTGATTTTTCTACACTTTCCGTAGAGGATACAAACGAATTAGTGAATCTTTCTATCTATCCAAATCCCGTAAAAGATATCATTCACATCACAAATGCAAACACAGATTTAGTTAAAGCAGAAATTCACAATTTGAATGGACAATTGATACTATCCAAAGAAAACAATCTAACTAAAATTGAGGTGAACAAATTACCAAGTGGAATATATATGCTAAAACTCTATTCAGACAAGGCACAAAAAACCATTAAAATCTTGAAAGAATAATTTTGTAGGATTTAGTTGTGATTTGAAAACAGGGCAAATACATATAGAACACAACTAAACAGAAAGAGCGTCATCTTAGCATAAAAGATGACGCTTTTTTGTGTTCAATAACAGCTGTGTACATAGTTTTCTTCGTGATGCATTCCTCTTAGTAAATACTTAAAGTCTTTTCCCGACAAACAGAAACTACCAGTAGTCATATACAGGTTTTGGTAAGAAAACAGAAGCGCCCTGCAGTCGTGCAACAAGCTTTTGTCACAAAACAGAAGCTTCCTGCAGTCATGCGACAGGCTTCTGTCAAAAAACAGAAGCTCCCTGCAGTCGTGCAACAGGCTTCTGTCAAGAAACAGAAGCGCCCTGCAGTCGTGCGACAAGCTTCTGTTTACTCGATAATTGAGATTTAAAATGCTCCGACGCTTGCATCGAAATGTTTAAATGGTCTCAACTGAATATTTCGCGTGTTTCGAAAATCAATTATTAAAAAAGCGACCTGCTAGATTGTGGTTCCAGAGGTCGCCGGTTCGAACCCGGTCTTTCACCCTTTATAAACCGTTGATTTTCAACGGTTTTTTTGTTTTTAAGATGGTTTTGTTCTTTTGAAAAATTGTTCGAAACGGTACTTCTAAAATTATATTTTTTTTTAGTTTATTGATATTCAGTAGTTTATTTTTAGGGTTTTTGGCTTAAACACAAACGAATCTTTTATAGTAGCGATAGCGCCTATGATTGATGCCTAATCCAAACACGAGATTATTTTTTTTAAGTGACAATACTTTCTCAGTTTTACTTCATCGGGATAAACGACCGCCTACATTTAAGTTAGTTCCTATTTTTTTGGGTAACAAAATTCATAAGTGAACACTAGATAATGAATCGATTCATTATAGGCAAAACCAGAAGCCTTTAACAAAAAAAGAAGGATAATATTTTAAACCAAACTTATGAAAAAAAGACATTTATTTGTATTACTATTAGGTTTCTGTTTGATGATACAGGGATGTCAAGAAGAAGAAATTTTACTTGGCTCATCTCTTGAAAAATCAGGAAGAAACGACAACGCAGATATCTCTAAGAAGTATTTGGAGTACGGAAATAGATTGACCAGTGTGTTGACTAATTTACTGAAAGATAAGAAAAAGCTTGCCGAAGTGTTACAAGCAAATTCAAAAAAGAAAACCGGAGAAATTGAAATATTGGTAACGGACCTTTTCAGTGCTAAAAGTAACGATGGGAGAGCGACAGGGATGGATGCGTTTGCATCAGAATTGTCTCGGATTGAAAAAATTTCCGTCAAAGAAGCACAAGAATATTTAATGTCAAATGCGCGGATTATGCCAAATGTAATTGTTGCGGTACGAAATAATATCGCTACGGGATCTTCTGCAGATTCAGCAGTTTCAATAGCTTCTACGATTACTGCCGATCAATTGACATTAGATAAAGTCGTTTTTGTTGATGGCAATCACAGAGTTGGGAATCAACTTTTTGGGTATGACAGCTCTTCTACTAGAGTAGAAGTAGTAAACGAAGTTTTTTTAACAGTACAAATTAGTGAACGACATGATAGTCAAGGAAATTCACTGATAAATCACGTCAATCCTTTTACGTTTGGTCCATCTGGACCTGTAGGTCCATTAGGAGAATTAACACCATCACAAGTTTGTGAAGTTGATGACATTCCTGAGCCTGATGGTCCTTGTGATACACCAAGTACACCGACTAATTTTACAGTAACAATGCAAGATGGCTTTATACAAATTACTTGGAATGGTGATTTGGAAGAAGCAGGAACTTGGAATCGTTATGTATTGGAACGCTTGAACCCAGTAACTGGTGAAATAAAAACATTTGCTATCTATTCCTGTGGCTACACAAGCAATCAATATTTAGTGACGGATACAGATTTAATACCAAGTACAACATACATCTATAGAGTAAGAAGTGTACGCATGCGAAAATTTCCATTTGGATCATCTGAAGATTATTGTCGCTCCGCATGGACAAATGGTATCACTGTAACTACAGATGCGAGTCTTATTGTAGATCCTGTTGCAAATTTTGAAACGAGAAACTTTAACGAAGGAACTATCGACTATTTTTGGAGTCCACCAGATAGTTATCAATCTACAGGGTATAAAATTGAAGTTTCCACAAATGGAACTAACAATTCCTGGTCAAATATTGAAGACATACCAGATCTTTTAACAGTAAGTCATTCGGAAACACATCCTAACAGTTGGAAAGGAAATCGTCAGCATTTTAGAATTCGAAATAAATTAGGAGCTAATTATTCTTTGCCTGTATACGATGTAGTGTATCCAGCTTGGAGAAGCAGTGGCGACCGCGTACGAATAAGCGAAATCAATATTCCAGATATCTCTGTTTTTGAATTACCAGAACATGGAAGGCCAGAGATATTTATTGCATCAACCATTGCTACAGATGAAGAGTCAGGGACAAAAACATCAGAAGCCTTAGTTGGTTTAGCGCCAAAATTAGTTGAACTTATTACACTGCCACCACCGTTTGACTTTTTTATAATAGATATAGCTGTTAGTACTGATTACGTGCCGTCAGTATCGGATCCTGTTTATGCGAATCAGGTTCCTTATGCGCCAAATATCCTTCTACTTCAAAACCCAACATCTATAACATTAATTAATAATTGGTATGGAGATTATTATAACAAAGTACTTTTTGTAAATATTTCAGAAACGGATACAGGAGAAATTGTAACAGAAACTTCCACAGTATCAAAGGAAATTGAAGCAAAAGGAACGTTTAAAATTGGAAAGAAAGATGTTTTTGATGTTGGTTTAGACATTGGCGCTAAGAAAACAACCGATGTAACATTCGATTACCCTGATAGAACCTTGTCAATGGGATCTTTCGATTTATTCTTTTGGGAAGAAATCAATAGAACCTACGGTCTGCAAGGCTCAAATGTTGTTTTAAAGATTACGGACTAAGGTAGTAATGATATAAAAAATCACAATGAGAGCACAATCCATATTTCATAGAAGTTTCATACATAGCGTAATGTGTATTGTGCTTTCGTTGTTTATAGTATTGAATCCAATCTATAAAACAGTCAACATTTCATTTCTCATTGTCAGTGCTTTAGGCGTTTTTATATGTTTTACAAAAAATGCAAACTATACTAAAACAGAAATACTCTTTCTCTACACTTCATTTGCAATTTCGCTATGCTTACTCTTCTTAAATCAATATACGGACCTACTGGGAATGTCATTAGTATTGTTTTTTTCAATAATTAGCTACAAAAAAATACGCGCAAATCTTCTTTTAATTTTATTGATTCCAATCGCTATACTATTGATGTTGAAATCTTTTTTCTACATTCAAATTGATGGTATTTCTACACTCAACGGATTTTATGTAAATACTTCAATATTAATTATTTGTGTGTCAATTCTCAAAAGAGGAAAAATCAATCTGACGACTACAATTGTCTTAGTCATTTTTACAATTTTATTCATAATCCTAAAATCACGTTTAGGCTTTATTGCTACTTGTAGTTTGTTACTATATAAAACTTTTGATCAGTTTAAAACAACTCGTTTCAGAATCATTAGCATCATCATTTTTTTGTCAGGATTGATTCCACTTTTAATCACCAAAAAAATCTCTATAACAGGTAGATTGCACATCAACGGCTTTATTTTAGATCATTTGGAAAGCGTCCAACTATTAAGTTACAATCCTTTTACGAATTGGTATAATCATACAATCATCAATCATAATGCAAACGAAATGAGTCAATTAATTGGCGAAGTGTACAATGTAGCCTTCAATGATTATCTACAAATACTCATTCAGTATGGCATCATTCCATTTGGCATATTTCTACTAGTAAATCTATACATATTGTACATACTGATCAAAAGAAAAAAAGGACTATTCATTAGTTGCTTTTTACTGATAAACTTAATGTTGTTAACGAGCTATCCTTTTTTCATGACTGCGAGTTTATTTTTTCTATTCCTTTTTTATATTGAAATTGTAACAAGCGAAAAAATATTCAAACTAAACATACGCTTCAAAAGTACACTGATCACTAATACTACTTCAATTAAAATCATTACTGTGCTACTATTTATGGCACTTGGATCTGTGTATTATTACCCAAAATATCGGTTGTTTCAGCATGTACAAGAAAGTACTTCCATAAACGCTTTGGTCGATTCTAAATTGACAAAGCACGCATTTAGAAATCATGAAATAAAATTCTGGGTTGCTAAAGAATACATAAGTAAAGATTCGGAAAATGCAAAACGTATACTGCTGCATCTAAATGATAAAATACTATCCTATAACATGCTCTTATTTACAGGAGAAGTTTTTGAGCATTTAGGCGATTATGAAGCAGCAGCTATCTATTATGAAAAATCTCATACAGTACGGCCTTTTGCGCTATTACCTATTTACAAACAACTTCTAATTTACGATCATGTAAAAAACGAACAAAAAGTAGATGCGTTATTAAAAGTGTATAAAAACATGCAATTAAGAGTAGATAATGATCATACTGATATAATGAGAAAAGAAATAAACAAGCTCATTAAAAAGCATACATTTCAAATCTAAGAAGCAAAATGTATACTCAATTTCTTAAAATAAAACGAGCGAACTAATTATTTTTTGAAATGCTTACTTTGATAAAAAAACCATTTCAAAAAAAGGAGTTCATGAGATTTTTACTTATCTTTCTACGTGAAAAGTCATTCATATATACTTCATACACAGTAAATTTCCTCATAAACAGGTAGAAGTACGTAAAAAAAGCATAGGCAAACCCTTTATATTTGTTACAAACCATAGTATTACTAGAAATGATTTATTAACTAACCAATTATATTATTGACATGGTAGACATGACTCCAACTAACAACTTTATCAAAACGCTGACGCAAACACCAACAGATGCGGCTCAATTGAGTGCTAATTTTGCTCGGCTAAAAAGGACCAATGATGAGCTCATCAAATTATTAGGGTATCCTGAGGAAATAGCACAAGATTTAGACCGTTTAAATACAGCGCTAAGTCTTGCCAATAGTGTACTCTCTATCGTTTCCGTGATTCCAGAAGTCGGAGAAGCCGCAGAAGGTTTCAAAGTTTCTGTAACAGAAATGATGGAAGCAATAAAAGAACCAAAAGCCGCAGCAGATCGTATTGCAGCCAAAGCAAAACCACTTCGCGCTCAGTTGCAAAAACTAGATCCAATTCTCGTAAAAGGAATTGCTGCAGCAAACGAAATCAATGCGAGTTCTAATGCATTTTTGAAGCATTTTGTGCAAATCAATAATTGTATTGAAAACTTGCCAGATGGTAAGCCTAAAGAAGCATCTCAAAACTATTTGAATCAATTTTCTACAAAAGCGACACCTGAAGTTGCCGATCTTAATAAGGCAATGGAAGGAATGAATTCTGCAATTGATGCGTTGTACAACGAAATGAATGCTATCATACAAGCATTGAATCCGTTAGAAAGTATCATGCAAGGCATCGAAGAAGTATTCAGTGTATTGAATCCTGTACTATCAATATTAAAAGAATTGAAACACGATCTTACAAGTATCAAGATTGAAATTCCAATTCCATATCCGCACATGGTGAGTTTATATGATATATTCCACACATTGGGTGAATTTGCAAATTTAGCAATGAAACCAATTCAAGAGCTGGTAGACAAATTATTATCGGCACTACATATAAAATTACCAGAAATCCCTGGTTTGAGCGATTTGTTACACATCAATATCAATTTGCCATCAATTCCAGATTTCTCAAGCTTAATAGCACAAATCAGTGGTTTAATATCGCAGCTTGAAGCGTTATTCAAACTATTCACATTAAGTTGTTCACCTGGCGAAAACCAAAAAGATTTCAATACACAGCTCAACGGTTAACATAAAAAAATGTAATTTTTTATATGCGCCTTTCAGACGTAACGAAAACTCAAAAACAACAATTCAAAATACTGCTTTTCCCTTTAGCCAATGTGCTCGGTCATGTGTCGAGAACATTGGCTTTGGCGGAAGAGTTATGTAATGAAAACTGTCATGTATTTGTAGCATTGTCGGATGATTATTCAGCTATATTTCACCTAATTGATGATCGTGTTCAGATTGTTTCTTCCATAGAAATGTTTACGGAAGCAACTAAAAAATATGGTCAAATTCATCGTTCGGTAGATGAGATTATAGATGAAAAAACGGTATTTGAAAACTCAACACGCTTGGAAAAAACAGAAATTGTAAAGCGCGGACAACAGCTTAAAAAAATAATACAGCGCGATACTGAAATAATAGAAGAAATTCGTCCAGATGCCATCGTGTTAGATTATCATTTTGCGCCTTTATTAATTCCGGCTGTCAAAGAAATTCCAACGTTTTACATTACACACAACATTGGATATCCGAGTATGTATCGTCGTATTTATGGCAAAAATCCGTATCCGTTTACTGAATCAAACATATTGATGCCTGGCATTTCTAATTTTGAAAATACGCGTGAAACGACAACGAATGAATACGAAGGAAATCAGTGGCAGGCTTGTGGAACCTTTACGTGGAACGCGTGGGAATCATTCGCAACAAACATTGAAAAAAGTGATATATTTCTCTTTTTTGGAAGCACAGGTTGTACAGAACAGCTCACGCCTTGGTGTGTAAAAACAGTAGCACCATTCTATACGGTTTCGAATGCAGCATACGGAAAAGATGCAAAAATGATACACTTAGCATCATATCTCAAACAAAGTGCATTGGTCATTTGTCATGGCGGACATGGAACGGTTATGGAATGCATCAAGCAGCAAAAACCAATGCTAATCATTCCTAATAACTTGGAACAGTTAGAAATTGGTCGCCAAATAGAAAAATTGCAATTAGGAATTTTGTTCAATCAACATTATGAAGATATTGATCCTGAAGAATTTATTAAAAGTATAGATTCACTCCTAAAAAATAAAACTGTAAAAAAGAATCTAAAAAAAATGTCGGAACAACTCTCTAAAAAAGAAGGAGCAACGATTGCTGCGGCAACAATTATGGGACAATTACAACAAAAAATGTCCAAAAAAACAATAGCAATTCAATAAGCAACACAAAAATTAAAACACACCACAGTATGTTTTACGAAGTAAATGATAAATTTCCATTTCTATTAGAAATTGAAAAACACTGGGAAGCCATGTGGTCGGAAATTCAAGAATTAGGAAAAAAAGAATATTCCGATTACGAACACAGCAAAGATGGCGGTTGGAAATTGATGTTATTCGTCATGCTCGATCAATTCAACGAAGCGTACGAAGCTGAATGTCCAGTTACCTTCAAGCTATTACGACAAGTGCCAAACATTACGTTTGCGGCGGTTTCAAAGCTATCCAAATTCTCAAACATTCATCCGCATAAAGAATGGATTAAAGACGGAGAAGAATTATTATATAACAATGGAAACTTACACAGAGCACATTTAGGACTCAAAATACCAAAAAACAAAAAAGACTGTGCAATTCGTGTGGGCGAAGAAACGCGCTCATGGACACCAGGAAAATTTTTGATGTTCAACGATTCCATAGAACATGAAGTATGGAACAACACAGAAGAAGATAGAATTGTATTGGTGTTAGATTTTATCAAAGTAGGCGAAACGTTGCTTGACACGCACCAAATCAGATCATTGAAAAAACGAATGATAGATTTACACATGTAATCAAAAATATAATGAATAAAACATTGTTTATATTTTCGGATGATTTTGGCGAATTGGTGTTACTACGCTTGCTAATTTACAAACAGCCATTTCACGTACATTTAGTATTGCCAGAACGCTTGTACGAGCATGTATCATTTTCGAACGCGACAACATATCTATTTAAAAACTCCGACGATATTTATACCTATATTGAGGAAGTTCAACCGACACAAGTATTGCTTTTCAGCGCCTATTTACTAGCGCCAAATCAGTTACTTTCCTTTTCAGAATTTTATCAATTGCTCGATTATTTGGATGAAAAACAAATTTCTGTTGCGACAAGCGATCCGTTCATGCGTTTTTATGATGAATTGCCGTATGAGCACAATACTGTAGACTTTCGGACGAATGTCAAAAACACATTAAAAGAAATCAGCGAACGTGTTGCCAACTATCGTCATCTATATGGAGTTCCTGTCCAATTTGAAGGCGCGCCGCATCAATCATATTCAAATCCGCACAAACGCCCAATACCAGTCAAAATAGACGATACAATGGAATGGACGTTTGTCTTAGCATATCAAGATTTTGCGTTACTACAAACAGGTTACGAATCTAAATTTCACTTAGTGATTGTGCCAATTTTAAAAGCATTAGCTGCGGAATCGACAAATCAGGTAAATCTCATCTTCCCGAAAGAATTGATGAAATTGATAAAACCCATGCTGCAAGGTCTGGAAAACATCACTTTTGTAGACTATTGCAATTTGGTTTCGTTTGAAGAAATCATCATAAAATCCACAGTAGTAATGTATTGGAATGTGTTTTCGGCGTCTACGTTATTATGTCGATTATACAACAAACCAACAGTTTTCCTAGGACAAGGACACATGGAAACCATCTTTTTAGGATTCTATAACTACATCAAAACTTCTTGGTTTCCCAATCAAGATCCAAAAATTATCTCACTCAATGAAGACTTTATTTCCACAGTGATGACTGAATTAAAAGCTGCGGAGCATTCCGAAAATCATCCTTTCTATCAGTCATACTTTGAACTCGCAGCACCAACTGAAATCATTACCTCTCAAAAAAGTTCTTCATGAAAACAATGTTTATCACCACACATGATTTTGGAGAATTAAGTTTAGCAACCTTTCTGGCCCGAAATCAAGAATTTGAAAAAGTATTTGTCATTCCAGAGGAAAAAGCCATCTATTTTGACGAACTCGTTAATATTTTGTACACATATACGGATGTAGCACAACTAGAAAGAATCATCAATCGAGAAAAGCCAAACATCATCTTCTTAAATACCGCGTATTTATTTGTCAATGGTAGTTTAGGAACGATGGAATCTTTCAAAGCATTTTTCACCTATCTACAACAATTAAACTGTCCTATTGTAACCAGCGATCCGTTTGCACGCGTGTATGACAGTTATCCAGAGTGCTCGTTTAAAATCAACGGACAACAAATGCATGCGCTCAAGGCAGAAATGTCTTTTTTAAATGATTATTTACGCCAAGTGCCACATATTTATGGGTTTTCGTGTAAAAACGAATTTCAAAATGCGCATTCTTTTTACAACTCAAAATACTGCAAAACCCAAAAAATTGAAGACGCGGAAATTGTAGACAAAGACAATTGGTTGTTTGTATTGGGCGAATTGGATTTCAATCTATTACTAGGACGACACGAAAAAGAATTTATAACAACACTTGCTGCCAGATTGAAAGAAATCAGTGAAAATCCTAAGAATGTGATTCGCTGTGTATTTCCATTAAAACTAGTGATGATTCTGCGTAATTTCTTGCCACCAATTGAGAATGTGCACATTCTTAACTTTACCACGTTGAGCAACTTTGAAAGCTTAATAAGCATTTCAGATGTCGTATTTTATTGGAATGTATTCTCCAATTCAATACTAATGTGTTACTATTACGACGTGCCTTTTTTATGTTTTGAAAAAGGACATATTGCTGATTTGAGCGAAGACTTATTCAAGCACATGTCCGAAGGAATTTATCGCAATGGAACGCCCGAGTTTATTAATTTTTTCACTACTGTAGAAAACAATCTGACCGCGTTGCTGCAAGCGAACTATTCGCGAGAAAATCGTCAAAAAATCTTAAAAGAATACCAACAATTGCCATCTCCAGAAACGATCATAAAACAACTTTTGAATGATTGATATACCACTCAATATTGAAGCTGCAAAAGGCGATTATCTCATTGATACTTCTGGGAAGAAATTCTTTGACTTGTGCATGGGATATGGTTCGGTAAGTTTAGGACACAATTACGAACCTATTGTAGCGGCGCAAAAAGCACAATTGGAAACCTACACATCTCCAGGATTTATCAATGCCACGATTCACACAAAAGCAAAACAAACTGTAGAAGCGTATGTGCCCAATTATAAAGTGCACGGTTTGTATCCGTCTGGCGCAAATGCTGTAGAAATTGCAATCAAGATGGCAATGGCATTCAACGGACGTTCCAAAGTGATCAGTTTTGCAAATAGTATGCATGGAAAAACACTATT
Source organism: uncultured Kordia sp. (assembly GCA_964535135.1). Taxonomy (GTDB): domain Bacteria; phylum Bacteroidota; class Bacteroidia; order Flavobacteriales; family Flavobacteriaceae; genus Kordia. Next base: position 22,739 of record CAZHSA010000001.1, on the reverse strand, counting down.
TGCCAACAAATTAGGCTTTGCTTCATTTCTTAAGGACGACGATCAAATTATAAAAACTCCATTTGTAGGCGAACTTGACGAAGCTTCAATTCTAGAAAATTGTCGAAAACACATGCAAACGGGCGAAATTTCGGCCATCATCATAGAACCTATTCAAATGAGCGGTGGTGGATATCAAGCGTCTGCCTCTTTTTACAAAGAATTACAAAACTTGGCAATACAATTTGGCGTTGTTCAAATCTATGATGAAATTCTCATCGGTTTTCACCGAACGGGACGTTCATTTTTCTTCAAAACCTACGGAATTCAACCTGACATTGTAGTTGCAGGGAAAGCCATGGGAAGTGGTTTTCCAACGGCTGTTATCTTACAAAAAAATGATTTTAATCCGCCAAATACTTTTCGTGGCGGCGGAACTTTTTTCAATCATCCAATGACTTGTGCTACTGTCGTGGCAACTTTACAAGCTTACGAAACGCTTCACATAGAAACACACATTCAAAAAATTGAAGCTTGTGTCACAAACAATCTTCCAATGGATTCTTTAGCGGGAAAAGGTGCATTATGGAATATCAATCTAAAAACACAAGAAAACACCTTAGCGGCGGTAAAAGGCTTATTGGAACATCAAATTGTGTTGAGTTTTTACAGTCACTACATTCGATTCTTTCCCAATTTTCAAGTAGATCTTTCCAAACTAAAAGAAGCTTGTCAAATCGTACAACACTATTTATGAAAATTCACGTAGGAAATATAATATTAGAGCGATTTACGGCAGTTCACACCAAGCTCTTATTCGAGTTGATCAATACGCCAGAAGTCCGCCAAGGCATGCGAAACTCCACACCAGTTTCCTATGAAAGTCATGTACAATGGACACAAGCACATTTACTTCACAGTGAAGAAACACAGTTATTTGTCTACGAAGCTTCCAATCAAGCAAATGGTGTTGTGTTGCTTAAAAACATTACCGAACACACAGCCGAATTAGGTGTTATGGTAGAAAATATTAGCAATGCACGCAAAACGCAACTCACAGGAAAATTACTCACCGCGATTTTACATTATGGATTTCAACAGTTGCAGTTAGAAGAAATTCACATTAAAATCATTCCAGAAAACTCCAATTCCATAGAAACTGCACTAAAAATTGGTGCTACTTTCCAGCAGCAAGATGAAACCTATCGACAGTACTTGCTCACCAAATCGCAATACCAAACATTTCCGCTGCATCAATTGCTGATAAAGCGCTATCAGCCGATGGTGGAAGAAAGTTAGTGTCAAACTTTTTTTCGATAGAAAATTCTCTCTATAAAATAGGAGATTCACTTCTTTTTAGTAAATTGGCTTACCATACGTAGAATAATTAAGTCTTAACGTAAATACTATCAATTCCCCTATGTCAAGCCCAGACAGGATAGTTTACAGCATAAGCTTTTAAAGTTATGTGTTGAACATACTATATGAATACGAAACTATTGTACATAGATATTGAAACTACACAACAAGGCAAGATCAAAGATGTTGGTGCGTTGTTAGGTGATCGAAAATTACACACTCATAAAGTAGAAGATTTAAAACCTTTTATTATTGCTTCAGAGTATATCTGTGGGCACAATATCATAGCACATGACATTCCGTTATTGGCAAAAATACTTGGAAGTGATATATTTCAGCATAAAAAATTGGTGGATACTTTAGTATGGTCACCTATACTATTTAATGAAAATCCATATCACAAACTCGTCAAAGGGTATAAAATTGTTAATGATAGCGATTACAATAATCCGCTTTCTGATTGTATTCTTACGGAAGAATTATTAAACGAAGAACAAAATGCTTTTAAATTACTACCTGAAGAATTGAAGCAATTGTACGCTAGTTTACTTTCCAAATCAGCATCCTACAAAGGGTTTTTACAATTAATAAATTTTCAACCTACAATAGTTTCAAACAATTCAATAGTTCACTATTTAAAAAACAGTATCTGCGATCAATCTGATATTGAAAGCATCATCAAAGAAAATCCGATTGAATTGGCGTACGTCATTGCGTTAATTACCGCGAATGAAAATTCAATATTACCAAATTGGGTTCGTCAAACATACCCGAAAACCCAGGAAATTTTAGACAAAATTCGTTTTCAATATTGCGGAACTGAAACTTGTCAGTATTGCAACTCCAAGTTACATCCGCGGAACGCATTGCAAACCTATTTTGGCTATGACAATTTTAGAAGCTTTGATGCTGATGAGGTTATGAGTCTGCAAGAACAAACCGTACGAGCAGGATTAAAAACGGATTCGTTTGTAGCAGTATTTCCAACAGGCGGAGGAAAATCACTCACGTTTCAGTTACCAGCATTGATGAAAGGCGCGTTGGCACGGCAACTAACGGTAGTTATTTCTCCATTGGTTTCCTTAATGAAAGATCAAGTAGATAACTTGGAAAAGAAATTTGGTATTACAAAAGCAGTTGCCATAAATGGATTACTATCACCTTTGGAACGGCAAGACGCTATTGAGCGCGTAGAAAATGGCGATGCAAAATTAGTATACATTTCACCAGAATCTTTACGTTCACCTACCATTCTACGTATTTTACAGCAACGATCTATTGCACGATTTGTCATTGATGAAGCACACTGTTTTTCTTCATGGGGACAGGATTTTAGAGTTGATTATTTATACATCGGTGAGTTTATTAAAGAACTACAATCCAAAGAAGTTTCAGGAAATATTCCTGTTTCTTGCTTTACGGCAACGGCAAAACCACAAGTAATTGAAGACATTAAGGAATATTTTGAATCAAAGCTACACATTCAACTCAAAGAATTTGTCACTAGAGCCAATCGTGTCAATTTAAAATATGAAGTGATTGATATACAAGATCCTGAAAGGAAAATGAGCAAATTACTTTCACTGATAGAAGATTGTGAAAAACCAGCTATCGTCTATGCTTCGCGTACGAAAAGAGTAGAAGAAATTTATGAGAAGATAAAAGAAAAAGGATTCGAAGTCACTTATTTTCATGGAAAACTCAACAAAGATGTAAAAAAGCTTCAAATGGATGCTTTTATGAATGATGAAAAAGAAATCATTATAGCAACTTCTGCTTTTGGAATGGGTGTTGACAAGGACGATGTAAAATCGGTAATTCACTACAATATTTCAGATTCTTTAGAAAACTATGTACAAGAAGCTGGTCGGGCCGGAAGAGACGAAAAGATTCAAGCAAAATGTTATGTATTATTTAATGAAGACGATTTAAACAAGCATTTTAGTTTACTACAACAAACGAAAATCAATCAAAAAGAAATTCAGCAAGTTTGGCAAGCATTAAAGAATTTAGCTAAATATAGAACTAATAAAAACATAAGTAATTCTGCACTTGAAATTGCACAAAAAGCGGGTTGGGACACAGAAATTAAAGACTTAGAGACTAAAGTAAAAACTTCGATTGCAGCATTGGAAGATGAAGGGTTTTTACAACGAAAACAAAATTCACCGCGTGTGTATGCAAATAGTTTGTTATTCTCACAATTAGGTAAAGCGAGAAAAGTCATTAATGATAGTAGGATTACAGAAAATGAAAAAGAGAAATGTGCCAGAGTATTGCAATATGTCTATAAGCATGACGAATGTAGAGTGGATTATTTGGCAGATTTAACAGGCTTGCGTATTAAAGAAGTACAAAATATAATCACTACGTTAAGAGAGTTAAAAATTTTAGGTGATGCTAGAGATTTAACGGCATTTATAAGCTTATTAAAATCTAAAAATGGTTCAGAAAACATTTTACAACGATATATAATTCTTGAAAAAGCATTGCTTCAGTTTCTTAAAAAAGATATCAAAATCTCCATGCGCGAATTGAATCAGAATATGATCAATGCGAATGTAAAAAAAACAGCGGTAAGTGATATTAAAAACATTCTCAACTATTGGGAAATAAGAAATTTCATCAAAAAAAATCGTATTCACCGAGAAACTGAAACATATAGTATTGCTATCAAGAATTATGAAGCTATTGTAAAGGACATTGAATGGCGACATGATTTAGCACCAGATATTCTTGATAAGTTAAAAGTACTTTATATTAAACAGCAAAAAGCGGAAACCACTAAAAATAAGAATGATTTATCTGTTGGTTTTTCTATGTTGGAATTAAGAGAAAGTAAAACAACTCAAAATGAAGAAACACTAGATGCGTTTACACAAGTTAAAAATTATGAATTAAGGCAATATGAACGAACATTATTATTTCTAAATCAAATAAAATCCATTCAACTAGAAGGTGGTTTTATGGTGTTTTACAATCGTTTAAATGTCAAAGATATTGACGATTCAATTCGTATGTTTACCAAAAAAAATTACGAGAAAATGGAAATGCATTATTTGCACAAAACGCAACAAATTCATATTGTGGGCGAATATGCAAAACGCAGGCTTCAAAATTACGAATCAGCTCTTTCTTTTGTGAACGAATATTTTGGTTTGCCGTACGAAGAATTTTTGGCAAAGCATTTCCCCAGACGAAAAAATGAAATTAGTAGATGTTTGAGCCCGAAACGTTTCAAACAAATTTTAAAAGAATTAGATACTGATCAGGCTAAGATTGTCAATGATGGAAAATCTAAAAACATTCTCGTATTAGCAGGTCCAGGAAGTGGAAAAACGAGAGTGTTGGTGCACAAAATTGCAAGTTTGTTATTGTTAGAAGATATCAAGCCAGAACAGTTTTTGATGTTAACATTTTCGAAAGCAGCTTCGTTGGAATTTAAAGATAGAGCCACGAAATTGGTGCCAGAATATGCGCGATTTATCAAAATAACGACATTTCACGGATTTTGTTTTCAGTTATTGGGACAATTGGGCGATTTAGAAAAATCGCAAAACATCATCAAAGATTGTGTAGAAGCCATTAAAAATGATGACATAGACATTACTTACATACAAAATAAAAGTGTGCTCTTGTTGGACGAGTTTCAAGATGTAAATGCAGATGAATGGGAATTGATACAAATAATTATCAAAAAGGCAGAGAATATCAGAGTGATAGCCGTTGGAGATGACGACCAGAATATCTATGAATTTAGAGGTTCATCAAATAAACACATGCTCGATTTTTTAAAAACACAAAAAGCCATACCTTACACTTTAATTAAAAACTACAGAAGCAGCTCAGAAATAGTAACTTTTAATAATGAACTATTAACGAGAATTCCGAATCGACTTAAAACAAAAACACTTTTAGCTACTAAAGAAGATGTGAATTCTAATGTTCAGTTAATACGTTACACATCAAATTATTTAGAACAATCGCTCGTAAATAGATTGATTTCTGATGATTACGCAGGAACTAGAGCCGTATTGGTCAGAACCAATAAGCAAGCGCTGATGGTGCAAACTTATTTAAAAAGTGCGGGACAGAAAACAAGACTCATTACGGGATTGGATGGTTTTCGACTGTCAGATTTACATGAAATACGAACATTTACAAACGATGTAAAAAGCAAAAAAAATGAAGCTGGATTCATTCTGGATGTTGTTTGGCAAGAAGCAAAAATAGCTTTTGCAAACATACACCAACATAGCATTCACTTAGAAACTTGCTTAGCTGTCATTTCCAGATTTGAAAAAAGTTATCCAAAACATAAATTACTTGTCGATTGGTACGATTACATTCGTGAAATAAATATGCAAGATGCCATCAACGCAGATAGTAATGTAATTTACATTGCCACGATTCACAAAGCAAAAGGGAAAGAATTTGATCATGTTTATCTACTGTTAGAAGACTATAAATTCAACACAGCAGAAGCAAAACGGGTTCTATATGTAGGCTGTTCACGGGCAAAGCGTAGTTTACAATTGCACTGCAACAGCAATTTCTTTGATGAATTTGAAAGTAATACATTGGAAACCATTCCTTTTAAAGGAACTACGCAGCAACCTGCGTCATTTGAAGTTGTTTTAAATCATAAGGAAGTCAATTTAGGTTCTCAAAAATTTAGAAGTATTCCGTATCGAATTTCACAATTAGTTTCGGGTGAAAAATTACAAAAAGACATTGTGCAATTTAAAACAAATGAGGCTTTAGGATTAGCCAACTCAAATGCAGATAATATCTTACTCTTCTCACAAAAATTCTTAGAAGAAAAACACACTACTTTTACAAATGATACCTATCATTTAGTAAATGGCTCTGTAGAATATTTAGTGTATTGGTATGATAAAATCGAAGAAAAAGAATATAAAATTGTATTACCACGCTTGCGCTACAAAAAAACAAATAATTGAGTTCAATATTTATGAGAAATATAGTAAATGTTCTATAAGTTTATTTAAACAACGTTTACGTTGAACTCACATTAAACAATTCATTTGCGAATCAAAGGAGATAGTGGTAAATTGTAATTTCATTCCCTAAAACCAATTCCATATCAAATATTCAAGAATCATACTCGTCATTCTTATGGGCTTTTTAGTTCAACACATTGCGTATGGACAAAATTTAGATTCTTTATTTGTCGCACTTGATGCCACCATGAAGAAGCGCGAACTATTTGATAAGCAAAAAGAAGCACGAATTCAAAAATTAGTAGAAAAAGCGACACTGACTTCTGATTTGGAGAAAAAATATTTACTATTCGATGAGGTCATAGAAGAATACCAATTTTATAGCTTTAACAAAGCATTAAACTATATTGAGCAAAACATAGAAATTGCGGCACAACTCAACAATAGTATCTTTCTCAACAAAAGTAAACTCATATTAAGCACACTTTTGGTAGATTCTGGTCGCTACAAAGAATCCATTGATGCACTAAATAAAATCAAACGTGATTCCTTGCCAAACTTATTACTGAACGATTATTACATTGCGTACAAAGAAGGATATTCAGGACTTTCGTTCAACACAACCGTCAAAAGTAGCAAAGTTTCCTATTCCCGATTATACAATGCATACCAAGATTCGCTGTATACACGATTAGATCCAAACTCTGAAGAATCGTTGCGACTCAAAGAAAAAAATCTACGAGACAATCGTAAACTTGAAGAAGCTTTAGAAATCAATTCAAAACGCCTAAAAGAAGTAAAAATGGGCTACAGAGGTTTCTCGCTCATCACATTTGAACGTTCATTGCTATACGAATTACAAAACGATTCAGAAAAACAAAAACAATACCTCATTCTATCGGCCATCTCCGACATTGAAGCGTCGGTAAAAGACAACGCGTCTATGGGAACATTGGCAAAAATTATGTTTAAAGAAGATGACATTGATCGCGCGCATCGCTATGTCAACTTTTCGTTTGATGATGCCGAATTCTACAACTCACAACTACGTTTTGTAAACATTGCCAACAGTTTACCAATGATTTCAAAAGCGTATGAAGAGCGCAGCGAAAAACAAAAAGACAAACTACAAGAATCGCTTATCTTCATAAGTGTTCTTGCAGGATTTTTGCTTATTGCCATCTATTTAGTCTTTTTGCAAGTACAAAAAGTATCAGACGCGCGAAACAAACTCAAAACCGCCAATGACAAACTACAGGAATTCAATGAAAAACTCAATGCGACCAATGAAGACTTAAAACGTTTATACTTAGAACTTTCAGAATCGGACAAAGTCAAAGAACACTATATCGGAACCTTCCTAAATCTCTATTCAGAATACATTACAAAGTTAGATACGTATCGAAAACTAGTGCGCAAATACGTAAACACGAATCAAATGAAATCGTTGTTAGAACTCTCAAAATCAAAGCAATTCATTGAGGAAGAACTGGAAATATTCAACAAAAACTTCGACGGTTCGTTTCTACATATTTATCCTGACTTTGTAAAATATGTAAACGAATTACTCAAACCGGAAGAGCAAATCATACTCAAAGATGATACGCAACTAAATACCGAATTACGAATACTAGCACTCATCAAACTCGGAATAACCAACAGTTCGCGCATTGCAAAAATACTTCGCTACTCAGTCAATACGATTTATAACTATCGTGCAAGTGTCAAAAGTGCCGCAAAAGACAAGGCAACCTTTGAAGAAATGATAAAAAACATCCAATAAAATTTACAATATCTCCTTTTCTACACGTTTTATTTCACTTTTGAAGAAAATATACGATGCAATTTGGAAAATATACGCATACAAAATCCACTTATTTTTTTTGTTGTAAAACAATCAATTATCTGAATATTAGTTATTTAAAATATTTTAGATAGTCTGAAAATCCACTTTTAATACACTAGGTGTTCAAAAGCGCCTTCTTTCAAGCTAAATTGCTACAACGTTTTCGAGAACCCTAAAACCGAAGTAACGCAAACAAAAAATGAGTATACAACAACTAAAATGTATCGCAATACTAACCACATTTCTATTACAAGGAATGTTGATGAATGCGCAAAACAAAGTCACAGGTACAGTGACAGATTCCAGTGGCGTACCAATCCCGGGTGTTTCCGTCATTGTGGAAGGAACTGATAAAGGAGATAGTACAGATTTTGACGGATTATATTCCATTACCTACGAATTTTCAGAAAACACGGTGTTAGTCTTTAGTTATGTGGGATTAAAAACAAAAAAAGTCCGCGTTAACGGTCAAACCAAAATAAACGTACAACTTGAGGACGATATCAGTGCACTTGACGAAGTTGTCGTAGTTGGTTATGGTTCTCAACTTAAAAAAGACATCACAGGTTCGGTAGCAATCATTGATGGTGAAGCGTTTGAATCGCGACCAAATACACAAGTTGGTGCATTGATACAAGGACAATCAGCTGGTGTGCAAGTACTTTCAAGTTCAGGAAAACCATCAGAAGGATTCAGTATTCGAATTCGAGGAACAAACTCTATCAATGCAGGAAGCGAACCATTATATGTAGTCGATGGTGTTCCTACAACGGACACGCGCTCTATCAATCCAAGTGATATAGACACGATAACAGTGTTAAAAGATGCTTCATCCACCGCAATTTATGGTGCGCAAGGAGCAAATGGAGTCGTAATTATTACCACAAAACGCGGAACTACGGAAAAACCGAAAGTAAGTCTAGACATCTACACAGGTTTTTCACAAGTGTGGAACACGCTCGAAGTCTTAAATGGTGAACAATACCGTGATCTTATGACCGAAATGGGACTTTCCACAGATTGGGACAATTTCACGGCACGAACCGATTGGCAAGATGAAATATTTCAAAATGGCTTCTCACAAAACTATCAAGCTTCAGTTTCTGGAAAAACAGCATCCACTAACTATTTTATCTCCGCAGGATACATTTCGCAAGAAGGCGCCGTTCGAAGTGCTGAATTAGACAGAACCAACTTCAAAATAAACATTGATCAAAACATTAATGATTGGCTCAAAGTCGGTTCAAGAATTGCTTATACACGCTACAAAGATGTAGACGTAAACGATAACAACAACGTAAATCAAGGTGGAGTTTTATTGGGCGCACTCACCACACCATCCATCATCGGAGTATTCAATGAAGACGGAATGTTTGCGAGCAATCCATTTCAAAACTGGGAAAATCCGCTGGCAAGTACAGACGGTTTAGACAGAGAATTCAACAATCAACGTTTCTTGGGAAATCTCTATGCAGAAGCAACATTTCTAAAACATTTTAAATACAGAATCAACTACGGAATCGACAACAGTAACGGCGTATTTGACTCATTTTTAGATGCTTCACGAACAGGATTTGGCGTGGCAATTGGCGGACAAGCCATTAACAATACAAACAAAACATCCTATTACATTCTAGAAAATACAATAAGCTATAACAATGCATTCGGCAAACACTCTGTAGAAGCATTGGTAGGATCGGTAAACCAAAAATTTCGCTTTGAAGACAGTTCTATTCAAACCAGAAACTTTGCCAGTGCCACAGTCACAACGCCAAATGGTGGTTCAGAACTCTTCAATGCAACGGCGTTTAAGTCGGAAAGAGCAAATTCCTCTTTCTTAAGTAGAATCAATTACAGTTATGACGACAAATATTTGCTAACCGCGAATTTTCGCGCAGACGGTTCAAGCGCGTTCGGACCAAACAAACGTTGGGGATATTTTCCATCGTTCTCGCTCGGTTGGCGTGTTTCCAACGAAAAATTCATTCCAGAAGAATCGATCATTAGTGACTTAAAAATTAGAGCAGGTTGGGGAATCGTAGGAAACGATCAAATTGCAAACTATGCATATTTAGGCAGGGTTGGAAATGGTGCAAACTATCCATTTGGCGGCGTAGTACAACCGGGAACATTTCCTGCGTCCATTGAAAACTTAGAACTCAAATGGGAAGAGTCGGAGCAAACCAACATCGGAATTGACGTGTCGCTGTTCGACAATCGAATTAGCTTCACAGCAGATGCGTACATTAAAAATACGCGCGACTTGCTTCTCAACGCACCATTGCCAACAGCTACCGGATTTGATAGCGCCATCCAAAACATTGGCGAACTACAAAACAAAGGATTAGAATTCTCACTCAACAGCACCAACATTCAAAATGAAAACCTGTCGTGGACAACGAGTTTCAACATCTCTTTCAATGAAAATGAAGTGATTGATTTGGTGGGACAAGAAATTCTACAAGGCGGCATCGCAGGCGGAAGAGGCGAAGCAAGCATTGTGCGCGAAGGTGAAGCATTAGGTTCACTCTATGGATATATTTTTGGAGGAGTAGATCCTGCAACGGGAAATGCTTTCTACATTGATCGTAACGGAGCATCTACGTTTACGCCAAGTCCTGATGATAGAACGATTATTGGAGACGCAAATCCTGATTTTTTCTATGGAATTACCAATACCATCAATTATAAAGGATTTGGATTGTTCGTCTTTTTGCAAGGTTCGCAAGGAAATGACTTACTCAACGCCACACGCATAGAAACGGAAGGTATGATTGATCCTAAAAATCAATCGACAGCAGTCTTAAATCGCTGGCGTCAACCTGGCGATATCACAAACATTCCGCGCGCAAGTTTTGGAAACAGTGACAACTCCAGAGTGTCAACACGATTCATTGAAGACGCTTCGTATTTGCGATTCAAAGCAATCACACTCAGTTACAATGTACCAAAACCCTTTCTTGAAAAACTAAAAATAAGTAGTTTAAAAATATACGCTACAGGCGAAAATATATTTACAATTACTGAATATTCTGGATTTGATCCTGAAGTAAACGCTTTCGGCGGAAGCAACACAGTTCGAGGAATTGATTTTGGAACCTATCCGCAAACCAGAAACATCATCTTTGGTCTCAATGTTCAATTTTAAAAAGCTTGTTATGAAAATCTATAAAAACATATTGATACTTGTAGTCGGAATCACAACCATTTCATGCAACGATTTCTTAGACTTAGATCCAATTTCCGAAGAAACCAGCGGAAACGCTTATGAAACGGCAAGTCAAATAGAAGCGGCACTAGTTGGCGCATACGAGTCGTTTCAATCGTCCGAATACTATGTGTGGGACAACGTGCTCTTTCAAGACGTACGATCGGACAATGCGTATGCAGGTGGCGACAATCCTGAAATCTTTCAAATCGACTTCTTAGACATCGCACCAACACACTCACGCTTATTCACACATTGGTCCAACATTTACAATGCCATCTCCAAAACAAATCTCGTTTTAGAACGCATTGACGGCATCAGCGATCCTTTCCTTACGGACGAACGCAGAAATCAAATCAAAGGCGAAGCGTACTTTTTACGTTCCTATCATTACTTTACCTTGGTCAAACTTTGGGGCGGCGTTCCGTTAATTCTAAACACAATTACATCAACAGATAGTGAAAGTGTTAATATTCCGCGCGCTTCCGCAGAAGAAGTATACGTACAAATCACCTCCGATTTAGAAACCGCAGCCAGTTTATTACCTGACATCTATGGAAACGATGCAAGCATCAACAAAGCAAGAGCCACGGCAGGCGCAGCACATGCACTAGCAGCAAAAGCGTATGCGCAACAACCGTCGCCAAATTACAATGTGGTTCTTACACACATAGAAGCAGTAGAAAGTAGTACAGCAAACTATCAACTTATTGCCTACGAGCAACTGTTTGACGGTAACAATTATAACAATGCAGAATCTATCATTGAAGTACAATACTTAGGCGGAAACGAAGGAAACTTTGGACCACAATTATTATTGCCACCTTCTATCAGTGGTGATACATGGCGAAAATTTGTAACGCCTTCGGTAGATATAGTCAACGCGTTTGATGCAGAAGGCGATGTTGTTCGAAAAAATACCGCTATACTTTTTGAAGCCGTACAATGGGTAGATGAATATTGGGGAAATACACAAGGAAGCTCAATTCCTTTCAGTTACAAATGGAAAAATGCGAACGGTTTTGCCAGTGCAGACAATACCTATTTAATCCGCTATGGCGACATTGTATTGCTAAAAGCAGAAGCGTACAACGAATTGAATCAACTTGGAAATGCAGTTACGGAAGTCAACCGAATTCGCAACCGAGCAAGTTTGCCCGATTTGACGATGGCGCAAAGCAGTTCACAAGAAATATTACGAGAAACGATCTTAAACGAACGCAGACTAGAACTATTTCTAGAAGGACAGCGTTGGGACGATTTAGCGCGCTACAATCAATTAGTAGCTACGATGAACAATCTCAACGAAATTGATTTGCGTAACGGAAGTCCTGTTAATTACAACATGACAGACGCTAAAAAACTATTACCAATTCCACAGCAGGAACTTGACAGAAACCCTGCATTGGTTCAAAATCCACTATAAAAAAATGAACAGATGAAAAAGAAGTATTTACAACTCATTACAGTATTTGTAGTCACGTTTGTAGGCATCATTTCTTGCGAAACGGAAGACAACTTGCAACCAGAAGGTGAGTGGACATTAAGTGCGCCAACAATTACGGCACCAACGGAAGCAACTACAATTATTTTGGATGAAACAACGCCGAACGAAACCATCACATTTACATGGGAAGCGGCAGCATCATCCGCAGGATATTCGGTAACATACGAAGTACTGATTGATACTTTAGGAACCACAGACTTTAGTTCGCCAATTTTAACGTTGGCTTCGTCTAACAGCGGAACAGAAACATCAGCGACTGTTACGTATGAAACAATCAACGAAGCGTTGGCGTTTGCAGGTTTTCAAGCCAATTCGGAAGCAACGATTTCCTTTGCGGTGAAAGCAAACAGTTTAAGCAAAAGCAATACAGCAATAGGCGATATGAAGGTCGTTCGGTTTGAAAATGAAATCATTCCGACGAAATTATACATTTCAGGAACAGCCACCGAAAATAACAACAATCTGGCGGAAGCCATTGTCATGCGCCGTTTAACAGATGAAAACGGACTTAACGCAAATATTCACGAAGTATATACAAGTTTGCTAGGTGGCGAAACGTACAAGTTTTACAGCGAACGTAGTTTGCCAGCATTAGTTTACGGTGGTAGCGAAGGAAATTTATCATTATTTGGCGACGGAATCGTAGCAGAAAACGACGGACAATACCGAATTCGCATCAATCTAGATACCAATACCTACGAACTCTTTCAAATCAACTATTGGGGAATGGTTGGATCGCCAGTAAGTGGCGGTTGGGGCGGCGATGAACCATTATTTTATCAAGGAAATAGTGTCTGGCAAGCGTCTATCAATCTTGAAAATACAGGCGGATTTGTCTTTAGAGCCAATGGCGATTGGGCATATTTACTAAAAAGAGTTGTAGGAACACCAAACACGCTTGTTTTGGAAAATGAAGCGTCAAGTCAAGGACTTACCATAGAAGACATTCCTAACGAACAAACGGGATTGTATATTGTGACTTTAGACCTTTCGGCAGAAAATTACTCGTATTCCTTTGAAGAAGACAACACCGTTGTAGAACCGATTGCAACACCCAATCAGCTGTTTCTCTTTGAAAATGGCTCAATGGTGTATGAATTTTCAAAAGATGGTGATGTATTTAGTTCAAGCGAATTCATTCCAATGCAAGCCAGCAACATGTACACGCTCAATAGTGCCATGGACGGTTCTGGAATTTCGTATTCCGTAAATGGAAATCTCGCGCAAAGCGTAAACCCAGATGGAGACAATGTTTCTGATACGTTAACACTGTTCGAAAATAGCAATACGTTCACCGTTTTAAACGATCGTGCGTTGCGTTTCAATATAGATTTTAGCGTGCCACAATTGAGTTGGACGTATTATAATTTCAAGCTATTTCATTGGCAAATTTGGGATGATCGTGTTGAGACGCCCATGACATATTCACATCCAAATACCTATTCCATTACTTTGAATTTGACAGCTGGTTACGACAGCAAATTCATCAGTCCGTGGGATTTTGACTTGGGAAGTGATGATCCAGGCGCGTTGACAGGAAATTTGATCAACGGCGGCGGTTCTAACTTACTAAACATCAATACGGACGGCACGTATACCGTAACAATTATTTTGCAAAACGATTACCAATCTGGAACCTACGAATTTGTTCCGTAAACATTACAAATAAGAAGAATGAAACTCACAAAAATATATAGCATGAAATTTCTGTTGTTAGCGTTGTCACTTGTCGTGAATTCGGCATGTAGCGATGATGAAATGCCTGTGTACGATCCGCCAGTAGTAGCTGAGGTGAATGTAGATTTTTATCTTACAACGCCTGATCAATCCAGTTTGGTAGCGTTGCAGGAAAACAATTTATTTCCATTATCAGACAATAACAACCCAACAATTAGTGTCAGCGAAAATGATACGTTTCAACTAATGGATGGTTTTGGATTTTCGCTCACGGGCGGAAGCGCGCAACTCATCAACAATATGTCTTCGGGCGCTAGAAGCAGTCTGTTAAATGAATTGTTTGGAAATGGAGCAGACGATGTAGCCACTTCGTATTTGCGCATCAGTATTGGTGCTTCAGATTTGGACGAAACAGTATTTAGCTACAGCGATTTGCCAGCAGGACAAACCGACGTGAATTTGGATAACTTCAGTATCAACAGTGATCAAGCGAATTTGATTCCTGTGTTGCAAGAAATCTTAGCGATCAATCCAAATATAAAAATTTTAGCAACGCCTTGGTCTGCACCTTCTTGGATGAAAACTAATGAAAACTCTGTAGGCGGCGAATTGCGTTCAGAATATTATGGAACGTACGCGAATTACTTCGTAAAATACATTCAAGCCATGCAAACAGAAGGCATCACGATTGATGCAATTACGGTACAAAACGAACCTGAAAATCCGTTTAATAATCCAAGCATGGTCATGTCTGCCGCACAACAAATAGATTTTATTGGCAATCATTTAGGGCCTGCGTTTGCTTCGGCAAATATTACGACAAAAATTATTGCGTTTGATCATAATCCAGATAATACCAATTATCCAATTGCCGTATTAAATAATGCTACCGCCAACAGTTTTATTGATGGTTCGGCATTTCACTTGTATGCAGGACAGATTGATAATTTGAGTTTGGTACACAACGCACATCCTGATAAAAATATCTATTTCACCGAACAATGGATTGAAGCACCAGGCAATTTTCAGGAAGATATTCGTTGGCATTTTAGAGAATTGATGATTGGCGCACCGAGAAATTGGAGCAAAAATGTGTTGGAGTGGAACTTAGCCGCAAATCCAAGCAACGGTCCTTTTACTGAAGGTGGTTGTATTGCATGTTTGGGTGCAATTACGATTGATGGAAACGATGTTACAAGAAACTCCGCGTATTATATTGTGGCGCAAGTTGCCAAATTTGTTCCTGTCAATTCTACCAGAATCGGTTCTAACTATTTAACAGAATTACCAAACGTAGCTTACAAAACGCCCAATGGAAACATTGTAGTTGTCGTTTTAAACAATACAGACACACAGAAAAATTTCAATATTAACGTACAAACAGAACCCATTTCCACCGTATTACCAGCAGGATCCGTCGGAACCTATGTTTGGTAACTAAACATAAAAGAATGAATATAAAAATGATCTTAGGAGTTGCAGCAGGTTTGCTGTTAACCTCATGCGCTAATGATGTAACCGAACCGAAAGCAAAACAAAATTCAGCAGTAAAAGCAGTTGAAAAAGAAGCGTTCAATGCTACAAAAGTAAGCTTGTATACTACTGCCGAAAACACCAATCTTCGTTTAACCAACGAAGGCGATTTTACTTTTGGCAACGCCAAACAACCGTTAGAAACTGAAATTGCCATATTTGTAAATCCGCATAAAAAGTTTCAAGCGTTTTTGGGCATTGGCGGCGCTATTACGGACGCTTCCGCAGAAGTGTTTTCGAAATTGAGCACTGACAAACAAGAAGAAGTACTCAATGCGTATTATTCTAATAATGGAATTAACTACAACATCATTCGAACAAGTATTCACAGCAGTGATTTTGGTTTGGGAAGCTTCACGTATATTGATGAAGGTGATGAAAAACTGGAGACATTTTCCATTGCAAAAGATAAAGAAAAGCGCATTCCGATGATTAAAAAAGCAACTAGCTTAATTGGAGATGAATTGGTTTTTTACGCTAGTCCGTGGAGTCCGCCTGCATTTATGAAAACCAACAATCACATGTTGAAAGGTGGGAAGCTGTTGCCAAAATATTATCAAACATGGGCTGATTATTTTGTGAAGTTTATACAAGCATACGAAGCGGAGGGAATTCCAGTTTGGGGCGTTACTATTCAGAACGAACCGATGGCCACACAACGTTGGGAATCATGTATTTATTCAGCAGAAGAAGAACGCGATTTTCTGAAGAATAATCTCGGTCCAACTTTTGAAAAAAATGGTTTCGGCGATAAAAAAATAGTGGTTTGGGATCATAATAGAGATCTCATTTCGCACAGAGCCAATACTATTTTTGAAGATGAAGCAGCAGCAAAATATGCTTGGGGAATTGGTTTTCATTGGTACGAAACCTGGACAGGCGGCGACGCGAAGTATGAAAATTTAGGCAACATCAATGCATCATTTCCAACTAAGAATTTATTGTTTACGGAAGGTTGTCAAGAAAAATTTGACGAAAAAGCGTATCAACGTTGGTCCAACGCTGAACGCTATGGAAATTCGATGATTAACGATTTTAACAACGGAACTGTTGGCTGGACCGATTGGAATATTTTGTTAGATCATACTGGTGGACCTAATCATGTGCAGAATTTTTGCTTTGCGCCAATTCATGCTGACACACGTACTAACGAATTGGTTTATACACCTTCATATTACTACATAGGTCACTTTTCAAAATTCATCAAACCGAACGCAAAACGTGTAAGTACCACAACAAGTAGGAGCACGCTAGAAAGTACATCTTTTCAAAATCCTGATGGAAGTATTGTGACGGTCATTATGAATAAAACAGACGAAAAAGTTGACTATAAACTACTCGTGGCAGACAAGGAAGTTACACTTTCCATCGTGCCGCACGCAATACAATCTTTAATTTATTAATCTAAAAAATATATTTATATGAAAAAAAATTACATACCAATGTTGTTTGTACTAGTGATCATTTTTGCGTTCACTACGATGGCTTCAGCACAAATAATTACAGACGGAACGTATAAAATTGTCAACAACGTCAATAGTGAAGTTATGGGAATCAATACACTTCCACCAGGCGATCCTGGGAATCCAGATAATTTGGCAGTAGGAAGAGCGCAAATGGCGGTACATAATTCTAGTGACGATTCACAACTCTGGACATTTACTCATCAAGGAAGTGATATTTATACCATTGAAAACGTGGGTGATGCAAGTTTTTTAGGCATTAAAGATGGCTGGTGTGGAGCTTTTGGCGATGTACAAGTCGGTTTTGCCAATACGAGCGATTGGATATTTTTTAAAATTTCTGCCACAGGCACGCCAGATAATTACGTGTTTGAAATTGCGTTTGACGCGAATTGTAATTTCGGTTCGACCAATGTTCCTATAAAAGCATTTGATGTGGATGGCGGAAATTCTGGCGGGAAACTCCAAACTTTTGATGTAAATACCATGAACCCAAATCAGCAGTTTGAGATTGTGACTGCGGCAAGTTTGAGTGTCAGTGAGGTGGCTAAAAATAACATCAATGTTATTTACAATCAGCAGTTGCGAAATGTTGTGTTGCATCAAACAACGTTTACCAACGCGCAAACGAAGATTGAGATTTTTGATATCAGTGGAAGATCGGTTCGTACGTTAGAAAAAGCGAGTTCACAAACTGTTCAAATTGATTTCAATGGATTGACGAACGGATTGTATTTCATTCAAGTAGAAAACCAAAACAAGCGTCAAATTAAGAAAGTAATCGTCTTTTAAACCAAAAAAGACAAAAATTCTCTAGAAACTTTTTGCATGAAATTTACGGTACTGAAGTTTAATAGAAGCGCGTGCGTTTTCTGTTGAAGTGATTTTTCTTATGCTAAATTTTAACAGATAATAATTTTAAAAACCTATAAAACAGTGATTTATAGTTTTGTTTTAGCTTGAGAAGATTCCAAACAAAATTATTAACCAAAAACCAAAAATCATGAAAACCACAATTTGCACAAAGAGTACAAGGCTTTTATTAATCGCTTTTTGTTTTATTACTCATATTGCATTTGCGCAATTACTATCAGTTTCTTCAACTGGCGGAAAAATATTAAAAGATGGAAATCCTATTACGTTACGCGGCGTTAATTTTGGAAATTGGCTTTTGTGGGAAGGATACATGCTCGATTTAGATAAAGACGGCATCAAATCGCATTCGCAAATTAGAGCTGGTCTTAAAGATTTACTAGGAAATAGTGAGACACGCATTCGAAATTTTGAAAATAATTGGCGCTATAATTACATTAGAAATGATGATTTTGCACGTGTGAAAGCGCTTGGTTTCAACGTAATTCGAATTCCTTTTCATTACAATATGTTTTGGAATGATGCTACTGGAACCACAAAAAATGATGGTTTTGTTTGGTTAGATCGCGCATTAAGTTGGGCAAATACCAATAATGTGTATGTGATTTTTTGTATGCATGCTGCGCCAGGCTATCAGAATCCGGATCATCATTCTGATAATCCTGGAACTAGTGTTAATTTTTGGAAAAGTGATTGGAGCAATGTCAATATTGCAAAGCAAGTGTGGCGACATATTGCGAGTAGATATGCTAACAGATCAGGGAATCAGTGGCTTGCAGGATACGATTTATTGAATGAACCTGTGCTCGATACTAATAAATACCGATTGAAGCAGGCATACAAAGAAATGACCGCATACATTCGTCAAGTAGATAACAGACACTTGATTTTTGCAGAAGGAAACTATTATGGAAGCGATTTTTACGATATGTTAGAACGATGGGACAGCAAATTGGTGTTCTCAAATCATTATTACGGACCACAGGGAGAATCTGATCCAAATCCTGATTTGAATACGATTCGAAATCAAGCATTGAATTTAAACATTCCGCTTTTTACAGGAGAATATGGTGAGAATACAAATACTTGGGTTAAAGCTGCACGAACTGATTATGATTCTCAAAATGTAAGTTGGGCTTTTTGGGCTTGGAAACGCGAAAATACAACAAGAGCCATTTATTCTTTTACGAGTCCTTCAAAATGGACTAATAAAATTGCGCCTTATTTACGTGGCGATTCTGGCAATAGACCTTCTTTAAACGAAACACAAAATACACTCAATCAGTTCATTGGTCGGATACGACTTTCCAATAGCACTTTCCGAAGTTCATTGCACAGTTTATTAATTCCTTCAAAACCCATAAACTCGTATGTTTGGTTGCGAAACAATAACAAATACGTTTCTTCTAATAACGGTTCTAGTCCAATGACAGCAAATAGAACTAGTGTTGGTGGTTGGGAAAAATTTCAAGTAGTAAGTTCGGGAGAAAATAAAGTTGCTTTGCGCGGAAGTAATAATAGATATGTGAATTCACAAAATGGACTTTCGGCAATGACTTGTACGAGCGTTAATGCTTCTGGCTGGGAAGCGTTTGAGTGGATAGAGATTAATGGAAAAGTAGCTTTAAAAGGCTTTAATGGAAAGTTTGTGAGTGCAGAAGGCGGCTCATCTAACGGAATGAATTGCAACCGTGAAACCGCATCAGGTTGGGAAGTGTTTGATTGGAGTACCACCAATTCACCACGTACAGCAGCGACTAATTTAGGACTCATTACGCCAGAAAACACAGAAATTTCAGCAGATTTTTCTATTTATCCCAATCCAGTTTCTAGCATGTTACATTTTGATTTAAAAAATAGTAGTAAGCAGTATTCTGTTGCCATTTATAATACTATTGGTGTGCTAATTTTATCAGAAACTGTAAAGATGAATCAAATAGACATTCAAGCGCTTGCTGCGGGAAGTTATGTTGTGCAAATTCAGGATGATTTAGGTGCGTTATTTAGTAAAGTTTTCATCAAAAAGTAGCATACATGCGTTCGACATAACGTTTTTAGAATTGTTACGGAGATTAATTATTTGGAACCATGAATAGGAATTAGTGTTTTTTCTCTTGATTTTAGCGTGTTTATAGCTCTTCTAACTTTTTATCAGTGATAAGTTTTCCGTTTTTGTCAATTGATACAAACCATACATTCGTAGTGCATTTTCTATGAATATCAGTATTGTTTTCACAGTCCTGTTTGGTTCCTTTTAACAAGTAACCGTCTTTTTTGATTTCGGCAGCATAGCCATATTCATTATAAAAGTCACCATACGTATTTTGCCATAGTTTGTTTCCTTTTTTATCAATCTTAATTACAAACATATCGTAATTGCCTGCTCCGTACGAACTTGTGGAACCAATAATGAGATATCCATCGTCTGTGTTTATGATAGAATTTGCTTTGTCGTAACTATTTCCGCCAAATTGTTTGTACCATATTTCGTTTCCGTTAGGATAATTTTCTGTGACTAGAATGTTTGAGGCATTTTTTCTTTTAGATCTGATCGTAGTAACTTGAATAGCACCATTTTCTGTTTGTATTTTTGGTTGATATTTTAGCTGTGTTTTCTTGTTGAATCGGATGTTTTTAGCTCTTGAATAGGTGAGAAGCATTGCTGAAACTCTTTCAAATACATCTCTTTGTGGCTTTAGGATATAATTATCTCCAGCTAACAAATCATTTCTATTAAAAACTTGTACATCTTTTGTCTTGTCTTTATTGGAGAATGTGAATTCTAGTGTGTTTTCTTTGGTTTGTTTTAATTCAAAACTGAGGTCTAATTCACTGTTGTAATAGGTGCCCAGAAAACTTTCCATATCGGTAAAAGTGGCAGGAGCATTATCATTTCTTTTATAGCTCATAGTTTTTCCTGAAGGATAAAATTCGACCATTTCGTCCTTATAAAAAACAACTTTTAGTTTAGGATTATTGCGAAATGAAAAGGTGTTTTTTCCTTCGGGAATCATTTCGAGATTGTAGTAGTTTCCTTCTTTCCAATAAGTTTTGCCGTCGTTCTGTACGATTCTGACTAAAATATCGCCGTCAGGATATCGGTACTGACCAAGAATTTGTGGATTTTCAGTCGTTATATTTTCAGAAAGTCGCTCGTCATATTGAACTTCTTGTTGAATTTTAGGTAAGAATACTGACGCAATTTCGTCTGCAATTAAATCGCTTCGTATGTTTCCATTATTACTCATGATGAAAACTGTTAATTTTTCTTTTGGAAAGCGAAGTGTTTGCGAATGAAATCCATACGTTGCTCCATCATGATGCACTGCTGTTCTTTGTAATCGATCTTTAAGTTTTAGTCCAAAACCATAGGTTTGTATAGTGCTATTAGGAATGGATTCTTGACTTTTTATCAACAACATATTATTATTTTGATTGGCATTTTGAACCGCTTGTTCGTACATTAATTGATCTTTTAAGGTTGTGAATAAGAAGCCTTCTCCATTTGTTTTAGTTACTGTTGGAGTTTCCCACCATTCGCCTCGTCCCCAATCGCTATACGGATTTGCTCTGTTTGGAATTACACCCATATAACGTTCTACGAATGAAGTTTCATGCATTCCTAAGCTTTCAAAAAATGCTTTAGAATATTTGGTAAATTTTTCTCCAGAAACTTTTTCAATGACTTTTGTAAGAATAATATAATTGGAGTTGCTGTATGCATGTTTTGATCCAGGTTGAAAACCTATATCTTCTTGTTTTTCCATCAATTCCATAACATCATCATTGTCCAAACCGAATCGTTTCCACCAAACGAGTCCATTTAAACTCATCAATTCAACATAATCGCGAATTCCACTCGTATGATTGATTAAATGCCGTATTTTGATAGGATCTTTTACATTTTGATACAATTTTGGAAGGTATTTTCGAATGTCATCCTCTAAATTAAGTTTGTTTTTTAGCATCAAATCTAACACCATTAACGCGGTAAACTGTTTTGCGGTAGAAGCAATGTTTGATCGTGTTTTGTCATTCACTTTTATTTGGTGTTGAAGATTGGAAAGTCCGCGGTATTTTTCATAAACGATATTTCCATCTTTCACAATTCCGACCATAATCCCGGGATCATTTACTTTAACTTTTGCATTGATGATCGTATCAATTTCTTGAAACTTGGTGTTTTGAGCAAATGTCAATATTGTACAAAAAAGAGCAATAAAAGAGATGATGTTTTTCATGATAGTGATGAATAATTGATTTTAATTCAAAAGTCTATAAAAAAGCAACATCAAACGCTTCAAATCTTGATTTGGGACTTATTTTTGGG